>NZ_JBQSYL010000004.1:0-168775 GCF_052379245.1 Glutamicibacter sp. AOP12-B1-11
CTATGATAGATATGCAGATCTTCTCTTCCAGCGCGCTATCGTCTTTGGCCTATGCGCCGGACGAAATTCTGCTGACCCTAGCCATGGCGGGCATTGCCGCGACAATGCTCTCGCCGGCGGTAGGTGTGGCGGTACTTGTCGTGCTGCTAGTGCTCGTGCTGTCCTACCGTCAATCGGTGGAGGCCTACCCCTCGGGCGGCGGCGACTATGAGATCGTCCGGAAAAATCTCGGGCCGCGCTCCGGAACCACCGTGGCCTCGGCTCTCCTGGTCGACTTCGTGCTCACCGTTGCGGTGTCCAGTTCTTCGGCCGCGCAGTACCTCTCGGGCGTTTTCCCCGCCTTGGAAGAGCATCGGGCCTGGGTGGCCTCGGCGATTGTGGCATTCTTGGTCGTCGCGAACCTCCGCGGCCGCGGACAGGGGCGTTGGTCCCTGGCCATTCCGGTGTACCTGTTCGCCGCCGGAATGCTGGCAATGATCGCCATCGGCGGGGTCCTGGCGCTGACCGGAAATCTGGGGCTGGCGCCGAGCGCCGAGTTCAACATTATTCCGGAACAGGAATTTGAGACCGGCATGCACGGCGTCTTTGGCGCCTTGCTGATCCTGCGCGCCTTCTCCACCGGTTCGGCGGCGCTGACCGGTATCGAAGTGCCCATTTCAAATGTGCATCACCTGCGCAAGCCCCGGGCCCGAAACGCCGGGCGCATTCTGCTGGTGCTGGGTCTGCTCTCCGGGGTGCTCACGCTCGGAACGCTGATGCTCGCCCGAGCCACGGGAATCAAGGTCGTGGCCGATCCGCAGGCCTCGTTGATGCTCGCCGGCCAGCCAATCGCGCAAGATTATGTGCAAGTCCCGGTCTTGGGGCAGTTGGCTCAAGCCGTCTTCGGAGACTTCTTCCTCGGCACCGTGGTGGTGTCCCTGCTGACCATCGCAGTCTTGCTGCTCGCAGGCAACCAGGCATTTAATTCATTCCCCAACCTCGCCAGCCATTTGGCTGGGGATGGCTACCTGCCGCGTCAGCTACGCACCCGTGGCGACCGCTTGGGCTTCTCCAACGGCATCCTTTCCCTCGGCGCCGCGGCGATCGTGCTGATCTTGCTGTTCAGCGGTGATGTGACGATTCTGGTGCAGCTCTACGTGGTTGGCGTGTTCGTTTCCTTCACGCTCAGCCAGCTCGGGATGCTCAAGCACTGGTCCCGCGTGTTGATCACCGTCACCGATCGCAAGGTGCGCGCCGCCAAGCAACGCAAGCGCCTGCTGAACCTGATTGGGTTGATTCTTTCGCTGCTGGTGCTGGTGATTGTGCTCGCCACCCGATTCGTTCACGGCGCCTGGCTTGCGGTGCTTGGCATTGTGGCGTTGACCTTGATCATGGAGTCCTTGCAGCGTCACTATCAGCAGGTTGACGACGAACTGGCGATCTCCGACGAGCATTCGGCGACCGCGTTGCCAGCCCGTGTCCATGCCTTGGTGCTGGTGTCCACGGTGCGTAAACCGGTGTTGCGTGCGCTCGCTTTCGCGCGAGCCTCACGCCCCTCCAAATTAGAAGCGATCATCGTGGACATCGAAGCGGAGAAGACCGAGCAAACGTTGGCCGCCTGGGATCGATTGCGCATTCCCGTGCCGATTACCGCGCTTGCTTCGCCCTATCGCGAAATTGCCGGACCGCTCATCGAACATATTCGCTCGATTAAGCGTGAATCTCCCCGCGACCTCATCGTTGTTTACATTCCCGAATATGTGGTCGGGCACTGGTGGGAACAGCTGGTGCATAACCAGACCGCGCAGCGAGTGAAGAACCGCCTGCACTACGAACCTGGAGTGCTCATCGCCTCGGTGCCTTGGCGCCTGCTGAGCTCATCCGAAGCACTGATCGGTGGCCCGACCGAGGAATCCTCGGCACACCGCCATACAACACCTCACGAAGGATAACTTTTATGAACGCCACCGAAACCCTGCAGCTGCGGTTAGGTTCGATTGCCCACGGTGGACACACCGTAGCTCGCCATGAAGGACGGGTAATTTTCGTCCGCCACGGCATCCCCGGCGAACTGGTCAATGTGCGCCTGACCGATGCGGGCGAGAGCGCCAAGTTCTGGCGCGCCGATGTCGTTGAGGTCCTTGAAGCGAGCGAGCACCGCGTAGCGCATGTCTGGGAACAGGCTGACGCGTTGAAGCACCGCGATCCGGTTGGGGGAGCGGAATTCGGCCATATGTCCCTGGACTACCAGCGCGAGCTAAAAGCCCAGGTGGCTGCCGAGCAGCTGACGCGCTTAGGCGGCTTGAAGGCCGAAGACTATAATTTCCCGGCGGTACAGGCCGTGGCGGGCGACTCCACCGGTCTGGGCTGGCGTACCCGGATGTCCTACTCGGTCACCGAGGACGGCCGGCTGGCGATGAGCGGATTCCGCAGCAACGAACTCACCGCAATCGACAACATGCCCTTGGCGCATCCGGGTATCGAGGCCATCGGCCTGTATTCCGTGGATTTCACCGGGATCGACCGGGTGGAGGCTGCGGTCTCCAGCGAGGATGACTCAACCGTTCTGGTCTTGCTCTCGGAACTGCGTCCGGGCGCGGCCAAGCGGGTGGCGCAGCAGCTGTCCGAAGGGGTGAACGTTGCGGCGTTCAGCCAGATCGGTGGTTCTGCCGCCGATGGCAAGGGGGAGCTGCAGACCATCGTGGGCAACAGCTGGTTGACCGAAAAGGTGCTCGGCAAGACTTTCCGGATCACCGGCGAGGGATTCTGGCAGGTGCACCGTCAGGCAGCCACGTTGTTGACCGAACGGGTGCTGGACCTGACTCAGCCGGAACCGGGCGAGGTCATTGCCGACCTCTACGCCGGTGCAGGCTTGTTCTCGCTGCCCCTGGCAGAAGCTGTGGGGCAGCACGGACGAGTGTTCAGCATCGAAGGTGCGCCGGGAACCCATGCGGATGCGAAGAAGAACCTGGCCGAGGTGCGCCAGGTGACAGTGACCCGCGGACGCGTGGAACGGCTGATGCGCCAGCTGGCCCGCGAAGCAGACCTGGGTGCGGTCGTCCTCGATCCGCCGCGCACCGGATTGGACAAGCAGTCCGCCGCGGAATTGGCGGAAAGCGGCGTTCCACGCATTTGTTACGTCTCCTGCGACCCGGCTGCTTTTGCCCGTGATACGGCTCGTTTGATGGCACGTGGCTACGAATTAGATCACATGGAGATTCACGATTTGTACCCGCATACCCACCATATGGAGTCAATTGGCTTGTTCGTGCGCCGCTAAACGATGGTTTGCGTCCGTTGGAACACGAATTTGCGGGATTGTTTCTGCTGATCCGGCATTTTCTTTCAGTAACGGATAGACTGTTTTTAGCACTGCAGCGATACAAGCATGACAATCTCAGTTAGGAACGCCTAACTGGAATAATGTTTGCACATGCATGAAGAATGAGTGTCTGGCGAGAGGAGTCCCAATGAGTAAAGTGGACAGTTTCGGTGCCAAGGGCGTACTTGACGTCAAGGGAACCGAATACGAAATTTACCGACTGAACAAGGTCGAAGGCTCGGACAGCCTTCCCTACAGCTTGAAGGTTCTTCTGGAGAACCTGCTTCGCACCGAAGATGGCGCGAACATCACCGCAGATCACGTCAAGGCCCTGGGCCAGTGGGATGCATCGGCTCAGCCGAATACCGAAATCCAGTTCACCCCGGCGCGCGTCCTGATGCAGGACTTCACCGGTGTGCCTTGCATCGTTGACCTTGCCACGATGCGTGAAGCCGTGCAGGAACTCGGCGGCGATCCTACCCGTGTGAACCCGCTGGCACCTGCCGAAATGGTCATCGACCACTCCGTGCAGATCGACACCTTCGGTTTCGCCGGAGCGGTCGAGCGCAACATGGAAATCGAATACCAGCGCAATGGCGAGCGTTACCAGTTCCTGCGTTGGGGCCAGACCGCATTTGACGACTTCAAGGTCGTCCCACCGGGCACCGGTATCGTGCACCAGGTCAACATCGAGTTCCTGGCTCGCACCGTGATGACCCGCGAGGTCAACGGCGTGCTTCGTGCCTACCCGGACACCTGCGTCGGCACCGACTCGCACACCACCATGGTCAACGGCATGGGCGTACTTGGCTGGGGAGTTGGCGGCATCGAGGCCGAGGCAGCAATGCTCGGCCAGCCAGTGTCCATGCTGATCCCACGCGTTGTCGGCTTCAAGCTCGCTGGCTCGATCCCGGCCGGCGCAACCGCAACCGACGTGGTGCTGACCATCACCGAAATGCTGCGTAAGCACGGCGTGGTTGGCAAGTTCGTTGAGTTCTACGGCGAAGGCGTGGCAGCAGTGCCGCTGGCTAACCGTGCAACCATCGGCAACATGTCCCCAGAGTTCGGCTCGACCGCCGCAATGTTCCCAATCGACGATGTCACCTTGGACTACCTGCGCCTGACCGGCCGCAGCCAGGAGAACGTGGACCTGGTCGAGGCATACGCCAAGGAACAGGGCATGTGGCACGATCCAAACCGCGAGATTCGCTTCAGCGAATACCTCGAGCTGGATCTGTCCACCGTGGTGCCATCGATCGCCGGCCCGAAGCGTCCACAGGACCGCATCGAGCTATCGGGCTCGAAGGAACAGTTCCGCAAGGACATCCACAACTACGTTTCGAACTCGGAAGACACCCAGGGCGTTGGCCGTCCATCGACCGCAGTTGAGGTGACCAAGGAAGATGGCGAGAAGTTCACCATCGACCACGGTCTGGTTTCGATCGCTTCGATCACCTCGTGCACCAACACCTCGAACCCTTCGGTCATGCTGGCCGCAGCGGTGCTTGCACGCAACGCCGCCGAAAAGGGCCTTGCCTCCAAGCCATGGGTCAAGACCTCGGTCGCCCCAGGCTCGAAGGTCGTCACCGAGTACTACGAGAAGTCCGGCCTCATGCCGTACCTGGAGAAGCTCGGCTTCTTCGTCGTAGGCTACGGCTGCGCAACCTGCATCGGTAACTCCGGCCCGCTGGATGCCGAGATCTCCGAGGCCATCAACGCCAACGACCTCGCAGCCACCGCGGTGCTCTCGGGCAACCGAAACTTCGAAGGCCGCATCAACCCAGATGTGAAGATGAACTACTTGGCTTCCCCGCCATTGGTCATCGCCTACGCACTGGCCGGCACCATGGACTTCGACTTCGAAACCGATTCCCTGGGCAAGGACAACGAGGGCAACGACGTCTTCCTGAAGGACATCTGGCCATCGCCAGTCGAGGTTCAGGAAATCATCGATTCCTCGATCGACGAAGGCATGTTCGCCAAGGGCTACGAAGGCGTCTTCGAGGGCGACGACCGCTGGAAGGCGCTCGACACCCCAGAGGGTTCAACCTTCAAGTGGGACGAGAAGTCGACCTACGCGCGCAAGGCTCCGTACTTCGATGGCATGACCGCCGAACCACAGCCGGTTTCCGACATCGACGGCGCTCGCGTGCTGTTGAAGCTGGGCGACTCGGTCACCACCGACCACATCTCGCCTGCAGGTTCGTTCAAGTCGGAAACCCCGGCCGGACAGTACCTGATCGAGAACGGTGTGGATCGCAAGGACTTCAACTCCTACGGCTCACGCCGTGGCAACCACGAGGTCATGATCCGCGGTACCTTCGCGAACATCCGCATCAAGAACCAGCTGCTGGACGGCGTCGAGGGTGGCTTCACCCGCGACTTCACCCAGGACGGCGCTCCGCAGGCTTACGTCTACGACGCTGCCGAGAACTACAAGAGCGCCGGCACCCCGCTGGTCGTGCTTGGCGGCAAGGAATACGGTTCGGGCTCCTCGCGTGACTGGGCTGCCAAGGGCACCGCACTGCTGGGTGTCAAGGCCGTCATCACCGAGTCCTTCGAGCGTATCCACCGCTCGAACCTGATCGGCATGGGCGTTCTGCCACTGCAGTTCCCACAGGGCGAGTCCGCTGATTCGCTGGGTCTGACCGGTACCGAGAGCTTCTCGATTGCCGGCGTGACCGAGCTGAACAACGGCACCACCCCGAAGACCCTGAAGGTGACCGCTACCGCCGAAGACGGCAAGGTCACCGAGTTCGACGCCGACCTGCGCATCGACACCCCAGGCGAAGCAGATTACTACCGCAACGGTGGCATCCTGCAGTACGTCCTGCGCCAGATTGCCGCGTCTAACTAAGGTTTCCACCTGAAGTTGGTTCCGGTTTCTGGAACACCCCCGAAGGCCTCAAAGCAATTGCTTTGGGGCCTTCGGGCATTTAATGCCCTGCGGCAAGGAACTAAGCTGAAGCCATGAGCGCTAACTGGCATCGTGGCCTGCTCGCCGGCCCGCAGGCGGCATTGGTGGAGCAGTGGCTGAGTTCCCCGCTGCTGGTTGAAGATCTCTCGTGGGGTCTGACCGACACCCGAGTGCTGCGCTTGCGTTCATTCGGACGGGACTACATCCTCAAGACGGCCGGATCGGCGAATCTTCATCTCGGCCGAGAGTTCAAGGCCCACGCAGGCTACACCGCCCCGTTGCTGGCACACGGGCTGACCGCTGCATTGCGTCATGAAGATCGGGCGCTGCGTCTGCTGCTCCTGGATTATTTGCCCGGTGTCTTATGCGAACGGACTTCCAGCGCCGATGACCCGGAGGTACACGAGCAGGCGGGTCGGGCATTGCAGCTCCTGCACGGGCAGTACGCCAAGGTGGACGAGGGATATGAAAAGAATTTCATAGCCAATGGCCTGAAATGGCTGGACGCAGAGCACCGGATTGAACCGAGTTTTGTGGCCGCCGCGCGCAAGATCTTCGCAGATTATCGTCCTGAACCGGTCCTCGTGGTGCCCACGCACGGTGATTGGCAACCGCGTAACTGGTTGATAGATCAAGGGAAACTGCGGGTGATCGACTTCGGCCGTTTCGCCTTCCGGCCCGCCGAAAGCGACCTGGCCAGGCTCTCGGCCCAGCAGTGGCGCGAGCATCCTGAACTAGCTACCGCGTTCTTTCGAGGGTATGGCCAGGACCCGCGGGAATTGCGGAGCTGGCCCATCGTGCAGCTGCGCGAGGCGATCGGCACCGCGGCCTGGGCCTACCAGGTCGGCGACACGGCCTTTGAAATCCAAGGACACCGAATGCTGCGCGACGCGTTGGAACTATTCTGAAAATACCGGCGGCGGCCCCAGGCTTGCGGGCTGCCGCCTAACAGTAGTCAAGGTCATTGCGGGTAAATTCGCACCTCACCGCAAGGTGACGGATAATGGAAATAGTCCTGCGAAAGCTACACTAAGAGTTTCGGATGGATCGACCGGTCCGTAGTGGGCGAACAAGTAAAGGGGATGACAGTGTCTTTGTTGGAGACCATCAACAAGCCTAGCGATCTGCGGGCACTTACCCTGGAACAATTAGAGGACCTCGCAGCGGAAATTCGCGCATTCCTCATCGCCAATGTGGCCCGTACCGGCGGCCACCTCGGACCGAACCTCGGGGTGGTCGAACTGACCTTGGGTATTCATCGTGTCTTTGACTCACCCACCGACTCCATCGTCTTCGATACCGGTCACCAGTCCTACGTGCATAAGCTCGTCACCGGACGCCAAAACTTCACCACCCTGCGTCAGCAAGGTGGACTTGCCGGTTATCCGGACCGCGGAGAGTCCGAACACGACATCGTCGAATCATCCCACGCCTCCTCCTCCCTCTCTTGGGTCGATGGCATCTCGCGGGCCAACAAGCTGCGCAAAAACACCGAGCGCTACGCGATTGCGCTGGTCGGTGACGGCGCGCTGACCGGTGGCATGGCCTGGGAAGCGGTCAACAATATTGCCGCCGACAAGGATCGCAAGGCCATCATCGTGGTCAACGACAATGGACGCTCTTATGCGCCGACCATCGGCGGACTCGCCAACCAGCTCTCGGGCCTGCGCCAGCAGCTGGATAAGTTCCGCACCCACCCGTACTACGAAGATGCCATGAGCAAGCTCAAGGGCAGGCTCAAGGACTCGGGGGCGGTAGGAAACTTTGCCTACAAGTCCCTGCATGCCACCAAGAAGGGCATCAAGGACTGGTGGGCTCCGCAGGGCCTGTTCGAGGATCTGGGGCTGAAATATATCGGACCCATCGATGGGCACAACCAGGGCGCCGTAGAAGAAGCATTGCTCCAGGCCAAGCAGTTCGGCGGCCCGGTGCTGGTGCATGCGATGACCGAAAAGGGCCACGGCTATGCGCCAGCCATTGCCGACGTGGCGGATCAGTTCCACGCCGTGGGCGTGATCGACCCGGAGACCGGCACCCCGGTGTCCAGCGGGGGAGCGCAGAGCTGGACCAGCGTCTTCGGCGAGGAAATCGCCGTAGTGGCGGATGAACGCGAGGATATTGTCGCAATCACCGGGGCCATGCTGCAGCCGGTGGGCCTGAAGAAGATGGCCGACAAGTACCCCGAGCGCGTCATCGACGTGGGAATCGCCGAGCAGCATGCCATGACGGCCGCCGCGGGACTGGCTTTTGGCGGCCTGCACCCGGTAGTTTGCGTCTACGCGACCTTCCTGAACCGGGCCTTCGACCAGCTGCTGATGGATGTGGCGCTGCACAAGGCCGGGGTCACCATCGTGCTGGACCGGGCCGGAGTCACCGGCCCCGACGGCCCAAGCCATCACGGCATGTGGGATATGGCGCTGACCCAGATCATTCCAAATCTGCACCTGGCCGCCCCGCGTGATGCCTCGCGGCTGCGCGAAGAACTCCGCGAAGCGCTGGCCATCGACGACGCGCCGAGCGTGGTGCGGTTCTCCAAGGGCTCGGTGGGCGAGGAAGTCGAGGCGATCGACCGGCTGCCAGATGGGGTTGACGTGCTGGCACGGCTCGGCGACCGGGCGGCCCCGGATGTGCTGATCGTCTCGGTGGGCGCGATGAGCGAGCTCTCCCTGGACGTCGCACACCGGCTGAACAGCCAAGGCATTTCGGTCTCCGTCGTTGACCCGCGCTGGGTGCTGCCGGTACCGGCTTCGGTGGTTTCCTTGGCCGCCCGCCACCGCATCGTGGTCTGCATCGAAGATGGCGTGCGCGCCGGGGGCGTCGGTTCCCGGCTGCGTACCGAAATGCGCGCTGCAGGGGTCGACACGGCCTTGAACGAGGTCGGTCTGCCCACCGAGTTCCTGGCTCACGGCAGCCGCGCCCAGGTGCTTGAACGCGTGGGGTTGACCGCCAAGCAGGTAGCCCGCGACACGCTGGCCCAGGTGCTCGGCACGAAGGTGCCCTTCGCCCGGCCGCTGCCTGGCCAGGAACTTCCCACCGGGCAGATTCCCAAGCTGTGAGCGGACCGATGCCATTGCCAACCGGGTTAACGCGGAACCCGGAGCCGATGAAATTCGGCTCGCTGATTGTCAGCCGCGCCTGGAAATACGACGGTAGCCCCCACTGGGTGGTCCCCGGTTTTTACCTTGGCTCCGATGAACACGGCCATTGGCTGCACCAGCCGGCCGGTTCTTTGGTCGCCAGGCCCGGAACCGCGCATCTGGCGGCTACCGACGCGCTGTGCCTGGTTCCGCACCGGGGCTTCTGGGTAGCGACCCTGTATTCAGATGCGGCCGATGACTTCGATGTCTACATCGATCTGGCTACTTCCATCGGCTGGCAGCCGCTGCGCCGCGGCGGGTGGGAAGTGAATTCCGTGGACATGGACCTCGACGTCATCCGTTCGCGCACCCGAGGCACGTTCCTGGACGACGAAGACGAATTCGCGGAGCATGCGCTCAGCATGAAATATCCCGAGGAACTGCAGCGCCAGATGCGCGAAACCAGCGCCACGCTATTGCACGACGTCGCCGAGAACCTGCCGCCCTTCACCCACGCACACCGACAGATCTGGCTGGCCAAGGTCGCGGAACTCCCGCACTGAGCCCGGCACCCAAACCTACCTAGAGGAAAAAACTATGGCGATCATCCGCACCTACCGTCTTGACGAGAAGAACGAACTGCAGTTCCGCGAAGCCTGGTACCAGCAGTTTGACGACGAGGAACTCGGACAGTTCGTGATCAACCACGGTACCGTCGGCCACATGTCAAAGACCAACGAAGTCCAAGATGTGAAGGCCGAACGCGCCGACGAGCTCTTCGCCGGATTCCTGGCCACCTGCGCGGAGGACGGCTTCGCGGAGATCCCTACCGAGGAACAGAGCTGGGTGATCGTGCAGTACGCGCTGAAGACGGTGGAAGGCACCGAACGCGACCGCTACATGGAGAAGAAGGCGACCGAAGCGCTGACCGGACACCTCGCCTGGCGGGGACTTGGCACCGTGGAGTCTAGCGACTTCGCGCCGCGCAAGTTGAACATCCGGGTGCTCTCACCGGCTCCAAAGCTTGCCGTCGCGGCGGTTAAGGTGTGCATCCGTGACGCCAAGCTGGACTTCACCAAGATGAGCGTGGGCACCGCGCCCTATGACAACCTGGAGGCCGTCAAGATGGCTCACCCGATGCCGGCGAAACCATTCTCACTGAGCTAGAAGCGACGGGGCAGCACGCTGACCCGCAGTAGCTGCGCCCGAAAGTGATGCTGAAGCCAGGCTTCTCCGCCATCGGCCGCACGAAGCACAAAGGACAAAGGACAAATGATTCCACAAGAGGATCGGGACGAATCCCCGGGAGCCACGCGTAAAACATCACAGATCGGGGCCACCCGAACACCACTTCACCTGGTGTTCCAAGCCTGCCTCGGTGTGATTGTTGGAATTGGCATTACCTCGCTGCTCGGCGACGTGCCCGGCGCCCAGCTGGCTCTGGGCGGCGTCTTCGTGGTGCTTGCCGCGTGGATCGTTGAGCAAGGTTTCCGGCTGCCGGCCCCGACCACGAAGACCGGATCGCGGATCCGCCTGGTCTTGCGCCTGGTTTCGCTGATCGGATTCACAATCGCCGTCAGCCCGCTGCTGGCCCTGATCGAAGCATGAGCGATTCACCACCAGCCAGCTAATCGCTAAGCGGTAACCGGAGCAAGCCCCTGCTCTTGGCCAGCCGATCGCCCGCGTGGTGCTGGGCTTCGGCTTGGCCTTGCAGCCGCTTTTGGTGCTCAACGGCTGGAGCGCAGCCAGCTAGCCGACCAGCAAATTTTAGCATGCAGCGCAAAGCGCAAGAGCCGGCCGGAACAATCCCGCAAGGGAAAAGTTCCGGCCGGCTCTTTTGGCTTGCCGCGACGCTTAGTCGGTGCCGGAGTCGAACGCTGCGGACTCGATGGCGCGGTCCTGCGCCCGTCCGGAATCATCCACAGGCGAAGCGTCAACGATATCGTTGGCGCCGCCGTTCTCCAACGAGCCAACGAGCTTTGCGGTGGATCCACCGACAAGGCCCATGCCGGCGTACTGTTCCAGGCGACCGCGCGAATCGGCGATGTCCAGGTTGCGCATGGTCAGCTGGCCGATGCGATCCAGTGGGCCGAAGGCTGCGTCGCCTACGCGCTCCATGGACAGCTTATCCGGGTGGTAGCTCAGGTTCTCGCCTTCGGTGTTCAAGATGGTGTAGTCGTCGCCGCGGCGCAGACGTACCGTCACGGTACCGGAGATGGCCGAGCCGACCCAACGCTGCAGCGCCTCGCGCAGCATCAGCGCCTGCGGGTCCAACCAGCGGCCTTCGTACATCAGGCGGCCCAGGCGGCGGCCTTCGTTGTGGTAGCTGGCCACGGTGTCTTCGTTGTGGATGGCGTTGACCAGACGCTCGTAGGCGATGTGCAGCAGCGCCATGGCCGGAGCCTCGTAGATGCCGCGCGACTTCGCCTCGATGATGCGGTTTTCGATCTGGTCGCTCATGCCCAGTCCGTGACGACCGCCGATGATGTTTGCCTCGTTGACCAGGGCCACCGGATCGGTGTATTCCTTGCCATTGATGGCAACCGGGCGGCCGGCGGAGAAGGTGACCGAAACATCCTCGGCCTTGACCTCGACGGATTCGTCCCAGTACTTCACGCCCATGATCGGCTCGACAGCCTCGAGGGAGGTGTCCAGCAGTTCCAGGGTCTTCGCCTCGTGGGTTGCGCCCCAGATGTTGGCGTCGGTCGAGTAGGCCTTTTCGGCCGAGTCGCGGTAAGGGAAACCGTGTTCCTGCAGCCATTCGCTCATCTCCGAGCGTCCGCCGAGCTGAGCGACGAATGCCGGGTCAAGCCATGGCTTGTAGATGCGCAGCTTCGGGTTGGCCATCAGGCCGTAACGGTAGAAGCGCTCGATGTCGTTGCCCTTGTAGGTCGAACCATCGCCCCACACGTCAACGCCGTCTTCGCGCATGGCGCGCACCAGCAGGGTGCCGGTGACCGCGCGGCCCAGCGGGGTGGTGTTGAAGTAGGCTTTTCCGCCCGAGCGAATGTGGAAGGCACCGCAGGAAAGCGCGGCCAGACCTTCTTCGACCAGGGCTGGCTTGCAATCGACCAGTCGCGAGGCTTCGGCGCCGTATTCCAGGGCGCGGTCCGGAACTGCATCGATATCTGGCTCGTCGTACTGGCCGAGATCGCCGGTGTAGGTGTACGGGATGGCGCCCTTGTCGCGCATCCAGGCAACTGCGACCGAAGTATCAAGGCCGCCGGAGAACGCGATACCTACGCGTTCGCCTACAGGGAGAGAGGTGAGGACTTTAGACATGTTTCCATCCTAATGGATAAATATGCAACACAGTGAATTGAGGCGTGAAATGTTCCGCACACCGTCCTACCCGATAGCCTATGGGTAAGTAGCCGTTGCGTGAAGCGGCCCCACGAAAACAATCAAAGAGGTGCTTATGGAATTTCGTCAGCTTGGCCGCAGTGGTCTGAGTGTTTCCGTCGTCGGACTCGGTTGCAACAACCTGGGGCGCCCCGGAACCGCCACGGAATCTCAAGAGGGAACCGACGCGGTGATCCACGCCGCCCTCGATTCAGGAATCACCCTCTTCGATGTTGCCGACACCTATGGGCGCGAACCCGGATTGTCCGAAGAGCGCCTGGGCAAGGCGTTGGGCGCCGCCCGCAAGGACGTGGTCCTAGCGACAAAATTCGGCATGGATATGAAAGGCGTCAACGGGCCCGACTTTGCGGCTCGCGGCTCGCGGCGTTATATCGTCAACGCCGTGGAAGCCTCGCTGCGCCGACTTGGTACCGACCATATCGACCTGTATCAGTTCCACACCCCTGATGCGAACACTCCCATTGACGAAACCTTGCGTGCCCTGGATGACCTGGTCACCAGCGGCAAGGTGCGCTACCTCGGCCATTCCAATCGGTCCGGCTGGCAGATCGCCCAGGCGGAATATGTGGCCCGCGAGCTGGGAACGGAGCGATTCATCTCGGCACAGAACCACTACAACCTAATCGACCGCCGGGCCGAACTGGAAGTGCTGCCCGCAGCCAAGGAGTTCGGGCTCGGGGTCCTTCCCTACTTCCCGCTGGCCAATGGATTGCTCACCGGAAAGTACGCCAAGGGCTCGGCGCCCCAGGGCAGCCGGTTGACCCATGCCCGCCAGCAACTACTGGAAACCAGCGATTTCGAACAGCTGGAGAAGTTCTCCGCCTTTGCCGCCTACCGCGATCTGGCACCGGCCGAGCTGGCCTTCTGCTGGCTGGCTGCACAAGAGCCGGTGGCTTCGGTGATCGCCGGTTCCACGCGCCCAGAGCAGGTCAAGGCCAATGCGCACGCGATTCGGTGGGTGCCCACCACGGAGGAAAGCGCTGAAATCGACGCGATCTTCCCTAGCCCGCAAAAGGTTGCCCTGTTTTAGCGGAACACCGCCAAAGACGCGGAGCTAAGGTGCGCCAGCCCAAGAAGGGGTCGGCGCACCTTAGCTCCGTGAACTGTCAGCTGTCCGTGGTTCAGGAATCCTGCGGCGGGAAGACGAGGATGTTCTCGCCCTCGATGGCCGCCGCGTAGCGAACCAGCGGTCGCGGGGCCGGCCCACCGAGCACGGTACCGTCCTGGTAGGCATAGCGTGATCCGTGGCAGGGGCAATAGAAGTTCGCCTCATCGGTGTCCGTGCCGACCGCGCAACCTTGGTGGGTGCAAATATTCGAGTATGCCAGCACCGTGCCCGCGTCGGCGCGATAGAGTAAGACTCCTAGGTCCTTGCCGCTTGCTGGACCGCGCACGATCACTTCGGCCTTGCCGTTCTCGGGCAATTCTGCCGTGCCGAGCACAATTTGCCCTTCCCCGCTGGGGCTGGGCGCCTCGCTCGCCGGGATAGCTGGCTCGGAGGAGGATCCGCCGCTACAGGCGGTGAGCGCAACGATGGTTCCTGCGGCACCGGCCGCCCCGAGCAAGTTGCGGCGCGTTGGTGGGATAGATCCATTCATAGGCCAATTGTTGCAGACGATGCCCGGGCTGGCACTAGCCCAAGGGCATTTATTCCTCCGCCGCCCGTCGCTAGGCCTGGCCCAGATACACCACGATCTGCTCATCTTCGATGGTGCAGGCATAGCGAGGCAGCGCGGCAATGGCCGGACCGGCGGACACCGCACCGTCGGCGGGTTGGAAACGCGAGCCGTGGCAGGCGCAGTAGAAATCATCTTTGGAAGATTTCGTAGTCACCGCACATCCTTGATGAGTGCAGATATTCGAGTAGGCATGCACGGTCTTCGCATCCTGGCGGAAAAGCAAAACGCCTATTTCTTCACCGGTAGCCGGGTCCTTCGCCACGACCTGTGCGCGGGACTTCTCGGGAAGGTCCGCCAACGGCAAGACGTTCTGCGCTTCGCCGGTTGGTTCGGGCACTTGCCCGGGTGTCGGATTCGGGGCGGCAGATTCTCCGTTGCCGCAGGCGGCGAGCAGGGCGCTGGATCCTAGAAGCGCGGAGGCGCACATCACCGTGCGGCGGGCTGGGCGTGCAAATTCGGTCATACCGGGATTCTCTCAGATGAACCTGTGCCATAGCTAAGCCGAAGATTACTCTCGTCTCTAGTCAACGCCGATTGTGTCCGGCATGGACAACGCCCCGTGCTGCCAACGACTCCGTGGGGGAGTTGGCAACACGGGGCGTGAACTGCCGGGGTGTTAGGAATTGAATTTCTTCCCGTTCACCCGCTCGGAGGCTCCGACCTGATCCAGATACGGGGTGATCCCGCCCAGATGCATTGGCCAACCCGCACCGGTGATCATGCACAGATCAACGTCGGCGGCCTCGGCGACCACCCCTTCGGAAAGCAGCAGGCCGATTTCTTCGGCCAGCGCATTCTGCACCCGGGTGAGGATCTCATCCTTGGTCGACGGCTTGCCGCCGAAGCTCAGCAACGCTTGGGCCGCGGGATCCAGCATCGGCTGGCCGTTGCCGTCCTTGGCCCATAAGCTGGTGATCTTCGCGTCGACCAATTTGCCGAGGTTCTCGGACACCGCGAACCGATCCCCGAAGGACGCGTTGAGCGACTCGTTGACGTGCTGCGCGACGGGCAGACCCACCATGGCCAGGAGCGTGAACGGCGTCATCGGCAGGCCCATGGGAGTCAGCGCGGTATCCGCCGTCTGCGCGTCGGTGCCTTCGTCGAACGCGGCCTGAACTTCGCTCATCAGCCGCAAGAGCACGCGGTTCACCACAAATGCCGTGGCGTCCTTGGTGCGCACCGTCGTCTTGCGCAGGTTCTTGCCCAGGGCGAAGGCGGTGGCTACGGTGGTTTCATTCGTCCACTGCGTCGCAGCGATTTCCAGCAGTGGCATCACCGCTACCGGGTTGAAGAAGTGGAAGCCGACAAGGCGTTCGGGATGCAATAGGTCCCGTCCCATCTCGGTGACCGAGAGCGAGGAGGTGTTCGTGGCCAGGATGCATTCGGGGGAGACGACGGTTTCTACCTCGGCGAAGACCTGCTTCTTGACGTTGAGTTCCTCGAAGACCGCCTCGATGACGAAGTCGGCATCGGCGAACACCTCCTTGGTGACCGAACCGGAAACCAGCGCCTTGGCGCGGTTGACCGCGTCCTGGCTCATCCGGCCTTTGCCGTGCAACTTGTCGATCTCACCGTGGATGTAGGCCAAGCCCTTGTCGATGCGTGACTGATCCAGATCGGTGATGATCACCGGAACGTTCAACTTGCGCACGAAGAGCAAGGCCAGCTGGCTGGCCATGAGGCCCGCGCCGACCACGCCGACCTTGGTAACCGGTCGGGCGAGCTTGGCATTGGGCGCTCCGGCCGGGCGCTTGCCGCGCTTTTGCACCAGCTCGAGGAAGGCATACACGGTATTTTTGAACTGGTTGGTGGCCATCAGCTCGGTGAGCGCCTGGATTTCCAGTTCGGCCGATTCCTTTTGGGTGAGCTTCAACCCCCGGCGGAAGACTTCGAGCACCTTGTAAGGCGCGGGGGCTGCTCCGGAAAGTTTCGCGTCGACAAACTGTTCGGCCTTGTCTGCCGCCTGCAGCCAGCGTCGGGCTACCTCTGGATCGCTGGGGTCTACCGAATTTTCTCCTTTGACCTCGATGTCGCCGCTGAGCACGCCGTCTGCGAACGCGACCGAGCTCTCGATGAAGTCGGCGGGCTCGAATAGCGCATCGGCCACACCGAGCTTGTAGGCCGCCGGGCCGGAGAGCGTGCGGTTGTTGTTCAGCGGGTTCTCCACCATGACCTGCAACGCGTTTTCTGGTCCGATGAGCCGCGGCAGTCGGTAGACGCCGGCCCATCCCGGGATCAGGCCCAGGAAGGCTTCGGGCAGCCCCAGGGCTCCGGCTGCGGTGCTCACCGTGCGGTAGGTGCAGGCCAGCGCGATTTCCAGGCCGCCACCTAGGGCAAGCCCGTTGGTGAACGCAAAGGTCGGCACACCTAGATCTGCGAGCAATGCGTAGGCTCGGTGCCCGAGGGTGGCCATCGCGGTCGCCTGCTCCGGTGCGGAGAGCCGGGTGACCGCCGAGAGGTCGGCGCCGGCGATGAGGAAGTAGGGCTTGCCGGTGATGGCCAGTCCGTGGATTTCGCCGGCCTTGGCGCGGGCCGCCTGCTTTTCGAGCGCGGCGTGCAGCTCCAGCAGGCCGTTGGGGCCCAGCGTGGTGGGCTTCTTATGGTCCAACCCGTTGTCCAGGGTGAGCAGTACCAGGGTTTTGCCGCTCGGTAGGGCTACATCCTTGGTGAACGAGTGGGTGATCGTTTCATCGTGCATGAGTTCGGCTACGGCCGAAAAGTCCTGAGTCATTTCTTGCTCCCTAAGCCTTTGCGCCAAATTCTGCGTGGTTTGGATTCTCCCAAATCACCGTGCCACCCATGCCGAGGCCGATGCACATGGTGGTAATTCCGTAGCGCACCGTGTGGTCCTCTTCGAACTGGCGGGCCAGCTGAGTCATCAGGCGCACGCCCGAGGAAGCCAGCGGGTGGCCAACGGCGATCGCCCCGCCGTAGCGGTTCACTCGCTCATCGTCTTGTGCGATGTTGTAGAAGTCGAGGAAGGAGAGCACCTGCACGGCGAAGGCCTCGTTGATTTCGAACAGTCCGATATCGGTGATGCTGAGGCCGGCCTTGGACAGCGCCTTTTCGGTGGCCGGAACGGGGCCGTATCCCATGACATCGGGCTCCACCCCGGCGAAGGCGAAGGAAACCATGCGCATCTTCGGGGTCAGACCCAGCTCACGCACCGCTGCGCCGCTGGCGAGCATAGCTGCGGTGGCCCCGTCGTTCAGTCCCGCCGCGTTGCCGGCGGTCACCCGGCCGTGGGCACGGAATGGGGTGCGCAGTTCGGCCAGCGATTCCAAGCTGGTGCCCGGCCGCGGTGGCTCGTCAACGGTGTTGACCGCCCAGCCTTCGCCCGGACGCTGCGCGGCGACCGCCACGAGATCCGGCTGGATCTGGTTGTTCTCATAGGCGCGAGCCAGTTTGTTTTGCGAGGCTACCGCGTAGCTGTCGGCGCGTTCCTTGGTGATTTCCGGAAAGCGGTCGTGCAGGTTCTCCGCGGTGTTGCCCATGTTCAGGGCCTGCGGGTCAACGATCTTCTCGGAGAGGAAGCGCGGGTTCGGATCCGCGCCCTCACCCATGGGGTGGTTCCCCATATGCTCGACGCCGCCGGCGATGGCCACGTCGTAGGAGCCGAAGGCGATGCCGCCGGCCAGCGAGGTCACCGCGGTCATGGCGCCCGCGCACATCCGGTCGATGGCGAATCCGGGCACCGACTTTGGGATTCCGGAGAGCAGGCCCACGGTGCGTCCGATGGTCAGTCCCTGGTCGCCGGTCTGGGTGGTGGCAGCCATGGCGATCTCATCGATCTTCTCGGCGGGTATTTCTGGGTTGCGGCGAAGGAGGCCACGTACGGCCTTGACCGCGAGGTCATCGGCGCGGGTGCCGTGGTAGATTCCCTTCTCGCCTGCCTTGCCGAAGGGGGTGCGTACCCCGTCGATGAAGACGACATCGCGGTCGTCGAGCGAGGTGTGCGCGTTTCCGGGCACGGTCGAGGTGTTGACACTCACCGTCGGGCTCCTTGGGGTAGTTTCAGGCTGCCCCGAGAGCCGGGGCAGTGGCCAGCATCACTGTGACCTGAACCATACGTTACTCATGAGTAACTTCAAGTGCAAGTGCTGGTTCCACCCTCCGGGCCCGGCTAGCGCTATTTTGCTCTAGCCGCGCAGCGCCTGGGCGAGTTTTGCGCTGAGCAGATCACGTTGCCAGGGGCGCGCACCGAGTTCTTCCAAAGCGGCATCGATCGATCCGGCGCTGTATATGGCCGGGGGATTCCAGCACAGCGCACGCAAGAACTTCGGGGTCAGAAGATTTTCTCCCGGAATGTTCCATTCTTCGCTGACTTCCGCAAGCACCTCTCGGGCAGCCGTCAGCCGGACCGCGGCCTGCGGGTTCTTCTCGCTCCACAGGCGCGCGTTCGGCAGTTCCGAACCGCCGGTTCGCAGGTCTGGGAGGTCCGTGGAATTTCGCCCGCGCTGCATCGCATCCAGCCAGCGCGGAGCGTCGCGCTTGGCGCTGCGTCCGTGGAAGCCGGAAATCTGCAGCAATGCGGGGACGCTGTTCGGCCGGTGGTCGACGGCGGCCATAATCGCAGAGTCTGGCAGCAAGCGGCCCGGAGCCACATCGCGGGACTGGGCCAGGGTCTCGCGGGACTGCCAGAGCTCACGCGCCACCGCGAGATTGCGCCGGTTTTTGATCTTATGGATTCCGGAGAGTTTGCGCCAGGCTTCCGGTGGGGCCACCGGGTCCGGCAGCTGGCGGACGTACTCGAATTCTTGGGCGGCGAATTCCAGCTTGCCCTGCTCCTCAAGCACCTCGGAAATCTTTTCGCGCAGTTCGAAGAGCACCTCGACGTCCAGCGCCGCGTAATTCAGCCAGGACTCCGGCAGCGGCCGGGTGGACCAGTCCACCGCCGAGTGTTCCTTGGCCAGCTGCAGTCCAAGCAGTTCGCCGACCATGGTGCCCAGGGCCACGCGGGGGAAACCCGCCAAGCGTCCGGCCAGTTCGGTATCGAACAGGCCGGTGGGGGAGAGTCCCGCGTCGTGCAGGCAGGGTAGATCTTGGGTGGCCGCGTGGAGGATCCACGGCAGCTCGTTCATGAGTTCCAGCAGCGGGTCCAGCGAGTCGAGGCTCTCCGGGTCGATCAGCCAGGTGCTTGCGCCTTCGCGGCGGATCTGGATGAGGAAGGCGCGTCGTCCATAGCGGAATCCACTGGAGCGTTCGGTATCGACGGCCAGGTCCCCGTTGCCGGCGCGTAGTGCGCGCACCGCTCGATTCAGCGCCGCCGCGGTGTTGATGACTTCCGGAATGCCGTCTCTTGGGGCGGTCAGTGGGGTCAGGGTTGGCTGGTCTGCGGCTGGCTCTGAAGTAGTCATGGTCCCTCTATTCTAGGACCGATGGCGCGAAGTTTTAGCTTAGGCGGCGATGCGGCAGCTGCTGCACGCCCTCGGGAAGCGGCGGCATGCCGGCAAAAGTGCACACCATATCGGCCCAGGCGCTCAGATGTGCCCCGAGCTCCTCGCTCTGCTGCGGGGTCCAAGAAGCGCGCAGTTCGATGTCGATATGGTCTTGCTCGCCTTCCAAATTGCCAAAGGACTCTGAGATGACCCGGGTGGCGGTGCCACCGGCAGAATGGTAGGAGGCCTGGCGTTCGCGCAAGGCATCTTCAAGCCAGCTCCAGGCAACCGAGGCAAGCATCGAGTCCTGGCCCATTTCGTGATCCAGGCGCGCCCGGATGTAGCTCACGACGCGGAACTGGCCGCCCCATAATTCCTGGCCTGCCGGGTCGAAGAGCAACACGAAGCGTCCGGTCGCCAGCGGGGCTTCGGGCTGCAAAAACGGGGTGCGCGAGTACTCCTGGCCGTGCTCTCCGTGGCCGGGCCCAGAGCCTTCCAGCACATCACCGCTGAGCGCCAAGGCGAACGGCGCCAGCCGCGCCGGAGCAGGGATTTCGGTGATCTTCAATTCCTTGCGAACGGCGGCATGCGAAAGTTCGCCCAGGGCCTTGGAAAACGCCGGTGGGATAGCTGCAGAAGCACGATCGTTGGTCACAGGTCGAGTCTAAAACGCGCCGCACCGCGGTAGCGGTACGGCGCGCCGAGACGGCTCAAGCTGCGCGGTAGGCAGCCAGCAGCTCGCGAAGTTTTGCGGTGAATGCGCTGACATCTTCCTCGGTGGTGTCGAAGGAGCACATCCAACGCACGTGACCTGCTGCGCGGTCCCAATCGTAGAAGCGGAAGTGCTCACGCAGCTGATCGGATACCTCGGTAGGCAACTGCGCGAAAACCCCGTTGGCCTGGGCCGGGTAAACCAGCTCTACGCCGTCGAGCTCTTCCACGGCGGAAGCCAACTTCGCAGCCATCGCATTCGAATGCCCGGCCAATTCGCGCCACAGCCCGGTCCCGTAGAGTTCGAGCAATTGCGCTGAGATGAAACGCATCTTGCTGCCGAGCTGCATGTTCATCTTGCGCAGGTACTTGAGATCTTGGGCCAACGCGGGATCAAGGGTCAAGATCCCTTCGCCAAGCAGCAACCCGTTCTTGGTGCCGCCGAGCGAGACGATGTCGACCCCGACGTCGGTGGTCAGCTCCCGCAACTCCACGCCGAGCGCGGCGGCGGCATTGCCCAAGCGTGAACCGTCCAGGTGAACCTTCATGCCCAGTTTGTGGGCGTGCTCGGTGATGGCTCGAATTTCATCCGGGGTGTAGATCGTGCCTAATTCGGTGCCCTGGGTGATCGACACCGCCAGCGGCTGTGCCCGGTGCTCATCGCCCCAACCCCAGGCCTCCTGATCGATCAGTTCGGCGGTGAGCTTGCCATCGGCCGAGTCGACCTGCAACAGCTTAAAACCGCCGATGCGTTCCGGCGCGCCATTCTCGTCGACATTGATATGCGCGGTGCTCGCGCAGATCACCGCACCCCAGCGGGGCAGCAAGGACTGCAGGGCGGTGACATTTGCGCCGGTGCCGTTGAAGACCGGGAAGATCGCGGCCTGCGCACCGAACAGTTCTCCCGCCATCGCGTCCAGCGCGGCGGTGTATTCGTCATCGCCGTAGGCGCTCTGGTGCCCGCCATTGGCGCGGGCAATTGCCTGGAGGATGCGTGGGTGCACGCCGGAGTAGTTATCGGAGGCGAATCCGCGCACCGCAGGGTCGTGGCTAAAAGTCATGAGATTTTTGGTCCTTCGTAATGGTGCTGAGCAGGTGATGTGCCCAGTGGAAAACGCTACACCAGCAGCGCCAAATCGCGCTTAGGCCTGGGCCAGCGGTAGTCGCTGTCCGTTGTGCTCGAGCGCCGCGGCGTCCAGAAGCTGCACCGCTGCCTGCGCGACGGTGTCGACGGAGGTATGCCCTGTCGGAATCTCACCGGCAGACTTGTCGCTCAGTGCCTTGACAACCCAACTCACGGCGGCTGCCTGCGGGGCCTGCTTGCTAAATAGCCGGGCGATCGCATTGATCCAGTGCTCGGCGGCGGCCTTCACCGCGCCGTAGTTCGCGTTCGACGGGGTCGGATTCGTCACCGCCTGGGCGCTGATGATGGCCAGCCGGCCGGCCTCCGAAGCCACCAGGTCATCAACGAAGGCGCGGGTGGTGTTGCGCAGCGTGGTCAACACGTTGGTGTGCAAGAAGTCCCAGTCGGAGTCTGTCTGCCCGGTGATCGACTTGCCGCCGCGCCAGCCGCCGACCAGATGCAGCAGCACATCGATCTGGCCGTGCTGCGCATGGACCTTCTCGGCCAGGTCATCGACGGCTTGGCGGTCGGCCAGGTCGCATTCGTAGCGTGCGGTGGCGAAGCCAAGGCGTTCGTCCAGGCGTGCGGCGTTGCTGCCGACCACCAGCACGCGCGCCCCGGCGTTGAGGAGTTGGCGGGCCGTTGCGACCCCGGCGGCCGAGGTGGCCCCGGCGATCAGCACCAGCTGATTGTTCTGTACTTTGCTCACGGTATCGATCCTAGATGCTGGTGGCGCCGGTCATGCCGCGGGTGGACTCGATCACCGCCGCCATTTTCTTGTTCAACGCCTCGTAGAACATCGACAGGGGGAACTCATCGTCCAGCACCTGGTCGGTGATTTCGCGCAGTGGCGCGGTCAGCGGCAAGGCTTCGGGACCCTTGGCCCACGCCGAGGCCGGGTTCGGGGTGACGGTGGCAGAGACCAGCTCATAGGCCGCCAGCCAATGGGCGAGCTTCGGGCGGTCGATGGACTTCCAGTACAGTTCGTCGATCGCTTCCCCCAAGGCCGCAACCACCTCGGGCACCTGATCCCAGTCGATGCTCAGCTTGGTGTCGGTCCAGTGCAGGACGTGGTGCTGGTGCATCCAGGCGAAGAGCAGCTGCCCGCCCAGCCCGTCGTAGTTGCGCACCCGCGAGCCGGTAATCGCGAAGCGGAAGATCCGGTCGAAGATGACCGCGTACTGCACCAGCTTCGCGGTCTGTGCTGCCTTCGGATCGCTTGCCGGGTCCGCGGCGATCTTCATGGATTCGCGGAAAGCCGTCAGGTCGCAGCGCAGCTCTTCGAGCGAGTAGAGGAAGAACGGCATGCGCTGCTTGATCATGAATGGGTCGAAGGGCAGGTCCCCGCGCATGTGCGTGCGATCGTGGATCAGGTCCCACATGATGAAGGTTTCTTCGGTCAGCTGCTGGTCGGTGAGCAACTGCGCCGCATCGGCGGGCAGCTGCAGGTTGGTGATCGCCGCGGCTTCCTTGAGCACCTTGCGGAAGCGGGCCGCCTCGCGGTCCTGGAAGATGGCGCCCCAGGTGAAGGAGGGAGTTTCGCGGATGGCGACCGATTCGGGGAAGAGCACCGCGGAATTGGTATCGTAGCCGGCGGTGAAATCGATGAAGCGCAGCGGCACGAACAGCGCGTTGGAGTAGCTGCCCGCCTCCAGCTGCGCGATGAAGTCAGGCCACATGACCTGCACCAGCACGGCTTCGAGGTGCCGGTTGGTCGAACCGTTCTGCGTGTACATCGGGAAGAGCACCAGGTGCAGGAGCCCGTCTTCACGCTGGGTCTGCGGCTGGAATTCGAGCAGCGCATCCAAGAAGTCCGGCGCGCCGAAGCCGCTGGCCTCCCACTTTTTCAGATCTGCGACCAGCGCCTGCAGGTAGTTCGCGTCATGGGCGAAATGCGGCAGCAGGTCATCGATGGCCTCGACGATGGTGCCGATCAGTTCGCCCGCGCGTGGCTGCATCGCGGCCTCGGCGAGGGAGCCGTCCTTGGACTGCAGCGTCTGGAATTCACTGGCAGACGCCTTCAGTGCCAGCCATGCCTCGTGGGTGGCGAGCATCTGTGCGGTTGCCTGTGGGCTGTGGGAGATCTGGGTCATCGTGGGGCACCTCTTCAAGTTCTTTGGTCGTTTGCGTTGCTTAGCTATCACGCTACGCCCAAAGAACAGAATTAGTGTTGCTCAGCCAATCATGACTAAGCATTCCTAATGCTTAGTGTGAGGTGCGACCCACGACGGTCAGAGCTTTTAGCCCTCCGTTTCCCGCAGGGTCAGGCTCAACGAATTCATGCAGAAGCGCAGGTCCGTCGGCGTCTTGAAGCCTTCCCCCTCGAACACGTGGCCCATATGCGAATCGCAATTCGCGCAACGCACCTCAACGCGTTTCATGCCCATCGACTCGTCGGTTATGTAGCGCACCCGATCCTCGGCCAGCGGCGCATAAAATGAGGGCCACCCGCAGCTGGCATCGAACTTCGTGCTGCTGGCGAACAGCTCCGCCCCGCAGGCGCGGCAGGCATACACGCCCTCGGTCGTGGTATCCCAGTATTCACCCGTAAAGGGTCGTTCGGTTCCGGCCTGGCGCAAGACATGGAACTCCTGCGGGGAGAGGATCTGCTGCCAGTCGATTTCGGTCTTCTTCGATTCTTCGCTCATACTGATGCAAACGAATTGCGTCGCGAGATGATTCCCGAGACCGCATTTGAGAGTATGGAATCATGGCCCGGAACATTGTTGAAACCTTAGAACCGCGCAAAACGGTGCCCGCGACGCTGATCGGCGTGGGCCTAGGCGTTGCCGCCGGCTCGTTGCTGGCCGCGAGCGTTTCCGCGCTGGCCGGGTATTTTGCCCGGCGCGTGGTCACTCCCGAAGAACGCCGCACCGGCAACGCGGTGATCCGCGAGATCGTGACCGACGCGGAAGGCCAGCTTTGGCTGCACTTCCTGAAGGATGCCGACACCGCCGATCCCGGCGGGTGCACGCTGATCTCCGAAGCCGATACCTGTGCCGCCCGGCTCTCGGCACCCCGCGCGGTGCCCGGCAAACCGCGGCTGATCGCCCGCAAGCTGGAGCATATCTACCGCGGGAGCCTGGACGGGGTGCGCCGCGGCTACCTCTCCGGGGCGATCTACGAACATCCCGAAGACCTCGGCATCGCCGCGCAAGATATCGAACTGGCGCTGGAAGGCGGCCCGGGACCGGCCTGGCTGGTGCCGGGCACCAGCCACAAGAACCTCTGGGTGATCGGGGTGCACGGGCGCGGGGCACGGCGCAACGAAACCATCCGCGCGCTGCCGGTGCTCACCGAGATCGGCGCCACGGTCCTGCTGATGAGCTACCGCAACGACGGGCTTGCCCCGAATGCGGCCGATGGCCGCTATGGGCTGGGGGATACCGAATGGCACGACGTGCAAACCGCCGTGCATTACGCCCGCGAGCACGGGGCCACGCAGATCGTCTTGCTCGGCTGGTCCATGGGCGGGGCGATCAGCCTGCAAACCGCGGACCGCTCCGAGCTGGCCCAGTGCATCGATTCGCTGATGCTCGTCGGCCCGGTGATCAACTGGGTGGACGTGATCTCCCACCAGGCGCGGCTCAATAAGATCCCGCAGACGGTGGGGCTCTTTGCCGGCTGGCTGCTGACCAACCGGGCCGGGCGCTGGGTCACTGGGCTCGCGGCGCCGGTGAACCTCAAGCGGCTGAATTGGGTGGAGCGGGCCAGCGAACTGAAGCACCCGACGCTGATCATGCACAGCCAGGACGACCAATTCGTCCCCTACGGACCTAGCCTGAAACTGGCTGCGCTGCGCCCGGACCTGGTCACCCTGCGGGTCTTCTCCGGGGCCGGGCATACCCGCGAGCCCAATAGCGACCCACAGGGATTTGCCGCCGCGATCCGCGAATTCCTCACCGAACGCCTGGCCGCTCAGCGCTGAGTGGAGATCGGCGCCAGCAGCGCGCCGAGGGCCTTCACCGCATCCTGCGGGCGCAGCTGCAGGCTGAAGCCGCGCCGCCCGCCGGAAATGAAGATGCTCTCGAACCGCTGCGCACCGGCATCGAGCACGGTCGGCGAGCTCTGCCGCTGGCCGAAGGGGGAAATCCCGCCGAGCACATAGCCCGAACGGCGCTGCGCGGCCGCCTTATCGGCCATCTGCGCCTTCTTCTTGCCCAGCGCCGCGCCGACCGCCTTCAGATCCAAGGCCGCATCCACCGGCACGATCGCCACCGCCAACTCCAAGCTGGCATTCGCGCCGGTGGAGACCATCAGCGTTTTAAACACCCGATCCCCGCCGACGCCCAGCGCCGCGGCGGCCTGCGCGCCATAGCCCTCGGCCGAATCGCCCGGGCTGTAGCTGTGCGCCACATAGCTGATGCCCGCCGCGTCCAGCGCGAGCGTTGCCGGGGTGGAGGCCCCCTTCGATTTCTTCGCCATTTTCCTGTCTTTCGCTGCGCGCCGAGCCCCGCGCGGCTACGCGGCCAGCTGCTCGGAGACCTGGCGCTTGATCCGGGCGAGCATCGCGGTCATCCCACGCATCCGCAACGGCGACAACGCCCGGGACAGGCCCAGCAGCGCCGGCATATCCTCGGGAACCGCCAAGATCTCGGCGGCCGGGCAGCCATCCAGGCCGGCAGCCAGCACCGAGGCGAACCCGCGGGTGGTCGGCGCCTCCGGCGGCGCGGAGAAGAACAGGTTCACCACCCGGTCGGCGTCCACCTCGACGATCAGGAACAGCGGCGACTGGCACTCCACCACCTGCTCGAACAGTTCCGGGTGCTCGGCCAGACGCGTTGGCAGCTCGGGCAGCTCGCGGGAGAAGTCCAGCAGCAGTTCCAGCCGATCGGCCTCCGGGACCTCGGTGAACTCCTCGACGATCTCGGCCAGCGCCGGAGTCAGCGCGCTCATGCGCGGGCCCCGCGCTTGGCAGGTAGTGCGCCGCCAGCTTCGCCGCGAACGATCGGCACGCCCACCGCGTTGCCCCACTCGGTCCACGAACCGTCATAGTTGCGCACGGTCTCAAAGCCCAGCAGGTGCTTGAGCACGAACCAGGTGTGGCTCGAACGCTCACCGATGCGGCAGTACGCAACCACCTCATCGCCCGGCTTCAAGCCGGCCTCGTCCAGGTAGATGGCTTCCAGCTCCGCGCGCGGCTTGAAGGTGCCATCGGCCGCCGCGGCCCTGCCCCAAGGCACCGAGGCGGCGGTCGGGATATGCCCGCCACGCATTGCGCCCTCTTCGGGGTAGCTGGGCATGTGGGTGCGTTCGCCGGTGTATTCCTCCGGGGAACGCACGTCGATCAGCGGGTTGCCCAGGTGCTCCAGGACCTGCGGCAGGTAGGCGCGAATCACCGAATCGTCGCGTTCGACCACCGGGTAGTCGGTGGCCACCACCGCGGGCTTGCCGGTGGAAAGCTCCCGGCCCTCGGCGATCCACTTATCGCGGCCGCCATCGAGCAGGCGCACGTCTTCGTGGCCGAAGAGGGTGAAGACCCACAAGGCGTAGGCAGCCCACCAGTTGGACTTGTCGCCGTAGAGCACCACCGTGGTCTCGCGGCCAATGCCCTTCGCCGACATCAGCGCGGCAAAGTCCTCGCCTTCGACGTAGTCGCGGGTGACCTCATCGTTCAGCTCGGTGAACCAATCGATCTTCAGGGCGCCGGGGATATGGCCGGTGGAGTACAGCAAGATGTCTTCGTTGGATTCGAGCACCACCAGGTTCTCGGCCCCCAGATTCTCGGCCAGCCAACCGGTGGAGACCAGCCGTTCGGGGTGGGCATACTGTGCGTAACTTGGGTTGTGCTCAACAGGCAGCGACATGCGCGATCACGTTCCTCATAGTTCGGTTTCCGGCCGACGCGCGAAGCGGCGGCCGCATTCTCACCTTCTAGCCTAGTCCCCGTGGCTGCGCATTCGTGTGGGGTGCGACATTCTTCTCCATTTTCGCGCCCCCGCCAAGGTAAACTGGCCGATGGGCCAAGGCAGCGGCCCCTCATCATCACCCGCACGCCAACCTAAAGGACACCTTCGAACGCATGGCCAAGATCATCCACCTGACACAGACCACACCGAACCTTTCGGTCGATGAACTGCTGGCCGGCTTCCACCCGTCCTACCGTTTCGGCGAGGTGTCCTTCGATACCTACCGCCCAGACCCGAACCAGCCCTCGCAGGCCGAAGCGGTCACCAAGTTGAGCAACTTCGCCCAAACCGTGGGCAAGAACAACGGCGGCGGCCTGTTCTCCAAGCTCTTCGGCAAGAAAACGGCCACCAAGAACGGCTACTACCTCGACGGCGGCTTCGGAGTGGGCAAAACCCACCTGCTCGCCTCGCTCTGGCATGCCAGCCCCGGCCCGAAGGCCTTCGGCACCTTCGTGGAATACACCAACCTGGTCGGCGCGCTTTCCTTCCGCCGCACCGTCGACGTGCTCAGCGAGTACAAGCTGGTGTGCATCGATGAATTCGAGCTCGACGACCCGGGGGACACCGTGCTGATGTCCCGGCTGATGCGCGAGCTCTCCGATGCCGGAGTGAAGCTCGCCGCCACCTCCAACACCCTGCCCGGGGCGCTGGGCGAGGGCCGCTTCGCCGCGGTCGACTTCCAGCGCGAAATAAAGACCCTCTCCGAGCAGTTCGACGTGCACCGCGTGGACGGGGTGGATTTCCGCCACCGTGGCCTGCCCGATGCGCCGGCGCCGTTGGAAGACGAGACCATCGAGGACTTCGCGGCCGAACGCTATGCGGATCAGACCCTCGCGGTTGATGACTTCGCCGAGCTGGTCGCCCACCTGCACAAGGTCCACCCCTCGCGCTACCGCCAGCTGCTGGCGGAAACCGACGCGCTGGTGCTGCACAATGTGGACACCATCACCGATCAGTCGGTGGCGCTGCGCTTCGTGGTGCTCGCGGACCGGCTGTATGACAAGGACGTGCCGATCATCGCCTCGGGCAAGCCGTTCAGCGAGCTGTTCACCGACGAAATGATGTCCGGCGGCTACCAGAAGAAGTACTACCGCGCGGTCTCCCGGCTGACCGCCCTGGCCCGCGAGGGGCAGGCCGGCGAGCCGGCCCTCTAGGCCTAGCGCAGCGCCAGCAGCTTCATCGTCGAGCCTCGCGCTCGACGATGAAGTGCGTTAACAGCCCGGCCACCAGCGCCCAAAATGCGCCGCCGATGCCGAAGAGCGTGAGATTGCCGGCAGCCACCAGGACGGTGACCAGTGCGCTCAGCCGCCAGGACGGATCGGCCACCGCCCCGAGGAGCGAATTGCCCAGCGTGGCCAGCAGGGCCAAGCCCGCCGCCGCCTGGAACAGCCCCTCCGGAGAGGCGCTGGCCACGGAGACGATCAGCGCGCTGAGCGCCGCGAAAATGAGATAGAACACCCCGGAACTGGTGGCCGCCCGCCAGCGCCGCGAGGCATCCGCTCCGGCCTGCTCGCCCGCCGCGAGCGCCGCGGTAATCGCCGCCAGATTAATTGCATGCCCGCCAAAGAAGGCGCCGAGCGAGGAACCTGCCCCGGTGACCAGCATCGAGGAGCGCCAGGGCAAGGCATAGCCGAAGGACCCGAGCACCGCGACCCCCGGAATATTCTGCGAGGCCATGGTCACGATAAACAGCGGCACGCTGATGCTCGCGATCGCCTGCCAGGAGAATTCGGGGGAGACCCACTGCAGGTGCGGCAGCAGCTCAAGCTGGCCCCACAAGCCGGTGCGTGCGATATGCCACAGCCCGAAGCCGAGCGCGGCCAGCATGCTCAGCGCGACGGCGAACTTGGGCAGCAGCCGCAGCCCGAGGAAAAACACCAGCAGGATTCCCAGCGCCGGGACCGGAATCGTGCCCAGGGCGGTAAAAGGCGTCAGGCACAGCGGAATCAGCACGCCGGCGAGCATGCCTTGCGCGATCGGCACCGGAATGCGCGTGAGCAGCCGATGCAGCACCGGAACCAGCCCGGAGAGCATGATCATCACGCCGCCGACGATGAACGCGCCCACCGCCTGGGCAAAGCCGAAGGCCCCGGGAGCCAGCGCCGCGAGCATCGCCGCGCCGGGGGTGGACCACGCAATGCTGATCGGCACGCGGTGGCGCAAGGACAGCACGATGGTGCTCAGGCCCACGCACAGGCAGAGGATCAGCAAACCGGAGGCCGCCTGCCCAACGGTTGCGCCTACCTGGAATAACCCCGCCAGCACCACCGCGAAGGATGCAACAAATCCCACCATGGTGGTGATCAAACCGGCGATGATCGCCTGGGCTATGCCATCGGCCTGAGCCGCAGTGCTTCGAGTCATACTCATTTTCTACAGGCTGCGGCTACCCCTGCGGTAATCGCCGCACGTCACGGCCCGAAGATGACGTTAAAACAAGAAAGGCACCGACCAGCGGTCGGTGCCTTTCCAGGATGCTCGGGCAAGGCCAAAGCACAATCACAAGGGGATTAGCCCTGGTTGTTCTCGCCTTCGTTTTCCTCGGCGTTGCCACCGAGTCCACCTAGGAAGTCTCCGGCGCCCTGCTGGACCCCGTCAACCTGATCAGCGAACTTGCCACCGGTCTTGTCGTCGACAAAGTCGCCGGCCTTTTCGATGCCTTCTGAAACCTGATCCGGGTTCTGCTTTGCGAATTCCTCTGCCTTGCCACGCAGATCATCAAATCCTGCCATGCTGCACCTCCATTCGACGGTGGGAACCCCTTTTAGCTCCACAACTGCTCTCCTACACTAAAGCGAAAATGCCGCGCAGGGAAGAGTTGGGGCAATCCCGGGCGTGTTGTTCATCTGGAAGTTAAACAAAAATGGGAATCACTTGGAGTGATTCCCATTTTTTATGGAGCGGTCAACGAGGTTCGAACTCGCGACCTCAACCTTGGCAAGGTTGCGCTCTACCAGCTGAGCTATGACCGCATGAATACCAGTAAAAACCAATATCCAGTGCGCGATACTGGGATCGAACCAGTGACCTCTTCCGTGTCAGGGAAGCGCGCTACCGCTGCGCCAATCGCGCCGAAGGATTCCGAAGAATCTCGACAGAAAACAAAGTAAAACTCTGATTTCTCAGAGCGGACAACGAGGTTCGAACTCGCGACCTCAACCTTGGCAAGGTTGCGCTCTACCAGCTGAGCTATGTCCGCATATTTGAGTCTTGATCCGAAAACCAAAACTCCGTGCGCGATACTGGGATCGAACCAGTGACCTCTTCCGTGTCAGGGAAGCGCGCTACCGCTGCGCCAATCGCGCAAAAAGATTTTTACCTCTTTGCGAGGTGGGGACGGGATTCGAACCCGCGTAAACGGCTTTGCAGGCCGCTGCCTCGCCTCTCGGCCACCCCACCATACTCGGCCGAAGCCGAGCTGACTAATTTTACTTAGTCGATGAATCTTTCTGCGAGCGGACAACGAGGTTCGAACTCGCGACCTCAACCTTGGCAAGGTTGCGCTCTACCAGCTGAGCTATGTCCGCAAAAAGTGCTTGTTTTCGCGCCGTTTCCGTTCGCTCCAACGAGTAAAAACTCTATACGAGTTTCCGCAAGCTGCCAAATCGAGAGCGTGAGATCTGGTTCACAAGCCCGGAAACCCGCGGAACTACGCGGAAAATTAGTTATTCTCGTGCGGACTAGGAGCAAAGCGTCCGCTGCCCGTGCCATGATCGTGTGCATGACGTCACCAAAACTTGCGATTCAAACCGATCTAGGACGAATGTACAGCCGTCAGGTGGGAGGAGAAGCCACGGTCCCGTCGATCACCACGGTGATCGGGATGGACAAGATGGATCTTTCTGGCTGGGCCGGATACATGGCCGCCAAGTCCCTATCCGAAGATCAGCGTTTGTCCGATGCGTTGTCGCAACCGGGCAAGATGCGTTCGCTGGTGCGCGACTCCGCGGCCGCCGCAGAACGCTACCGCGATGCCGCCGCCGAACGCGGGGACCGAGTGCATAACTACGCAGAGCACTTTGCGTTGCGCGCGCTGGGCAAGCCCGATGAACTAGCTGCCGTGCGCTCGGCCCTCGAAGCCAACGACGAGCTGGGCTTCGCGACGCACTTCGAAAAATGGTGGGAACAGTACCAGGTGGAACCGCTGGCAACCGAGGTGACCGTCTGGAACGAAAGCGTAGGTTATGCCGGAACCATCGACCTGGTCGCCCGCATCGGAGGGAAGGTGTGCCTGCTGGACTACAAGACGAAGGGCACCGATCGCGAGGGATTGGTGAAAACCCCGGACGACAAGGTCATCATGCAGCTCGCTGCCGCGGCCAAAGCCGAAGAGCGTGTAGCGGACGCCGAGACGGGCAACTGGGAGCCGTGGCCCTACGGCACCGATTCGATGCTGCTCGCGGTGGCCCTCGGGCAGAGCGGAACCCGGACTTTCATGGCGCCACCGGCCGCCTTGCCCGATTATTGGTCCAAGTTCTATGCGCTGCGCCGCAATTGGGAGGCGCAGCTCAAAATCTCCAAGGCACGAGCCGCGCTGGTCGAGATCACCCCGCCACCTCATGCCTCGGGGCCCGGGGCACCGTAGACTGGTGTGGTTAGTGTCGGTCCGCCCGAGACTGAGCGATAGTTGACCAACCGAGAGGGAGCCACACGTACCATGGCGATTTTGGGAATTCGGATCATCGGCGATCCCGTTCTACGCACACCAGCGCAGGAGGTGACCGAGTTTGGACCGGAAATCCAAAAGCTGGTCGACGACATGGAGCAGACCATGGAAAACGTTGACGGTGCAGGCCTCGCCGCGCCCCAGGTCGGGGTCTCGCTGCGCGTGTTCACCTACCAAATCGGCAAGGAACGCGGACATATCATCAACCCGGTGCTCGAACTGAGCGAGGACTTCCAGCCCGACGAAATCGAAGGCTGCCTCTCGATCCCGGGTATTTCCGCTCCGGTGCCGCGCCGCCGCCAGGTGGTTGCCAGCGGCGTGGACAAGTTCGGAAAACCGGTCCGCATCGCCGGCGAAGGGATGCTGGCGCGCTGCGTGCAGCATGAGACCGATCACCTCGACGGCATCCTCTTCCTGGATCGCTTGGCCCCCGAGGAGAAGAAGGCCGCCTGGCGCACCTTGCGTGCCGGCAACTACGAACAGACCGCCACCGCCACCGTGGCGCAACGCGCAGGATTCCTCGGATCCAGCTTCGGCGCCGGAATGGGGAACTAACCCATGCGCATCCTCTTCGCCGGCACCCCGCAGGTCGCCGTCACCTCGCTGGACCACCTGCACGCCGCCGGTTTTGACATCGCCGCCGTGCTGACCCGCCCCGACGCCCCGCTGGGACGCAAACGCGTGCTCACCGCCTCGCCGGTCGCCGCCCGCGCCGAGCAGCTGGGCCTGCGCACCATCAAGTCGAATAAGATCGACGCCGAGGTCACCGGGCAGCTGGCCGAGCTCAACCTGGACGCCGCCGCCATCGTCGCCTTCGGCGGGCTGGTTCCGGCCGCCGCGCTGAACGTGCCCAAACACGGTTGGATCAACCTGCACTTCTCGCTGTTGCCCGATTGGCGTGGCGCCGCCCCGGTGCAGCACTCGATCATCCACGGCGATGACATCACCGGCGCGGTGACCTTCCAACTGGAAACCGGGCTGGATACCGGCCCGGTGTTCGGGCAGGTCACCGAGCGGATCGGCGAGCTGGACACCGCCGGGATCATGCTCGATCGGCTCAGCGAATCCGGTTCCACCTTGCTGGTGCAGACCCTGCAGGCGCTTGATGCGGGTCAAGCGGTGGCGATACCGCAAAGCGGATCGCACACCTATGCGCCGAAAATTACCGACGTCGACGCGCAGTTGGACTTCACCCGCACGGCCACCGAAATCCGTCGCCGCGCCCATGGCACCAGCCCCTTTCCGGGCGCCTGGGCCACCGCGGATCAGGCACGCTACAAATTCGGCCCGCTGCGTGAGCGGCGCGAGATGGCCGAGCTGGCACCCGGCGAGGTGCACATCGAACCGGGCAAGCACCCGGTGGTTTATGTGGGCACCAGCACCTGGGCGCTGGAACTTTCAACCATCCAGCCGCCAGGCAAAAAAATGATGAACGCCTCCGACTGGGCTCGCGGCGTATTGACCCAGGGAACGAAAGTGAGCTTCGCATGAGCGGGCACGAACCAGTAAACGAACCACGACGCAATGAATCCGGCCGCACCCGCAACCGCGGCCAGGGCGACCGCCCGCGCAAGTACAGCCAGTCCGCCCCCGGCCAGCGCAAGCGTGCGGCCGATCCGGCCCGGCTGGTGGCTTTCAAGGTATTGCGCGAGGTCTCCGCCAAGGACGCCTACGCCAACCTGGTCCTGCCCAAGCTGATCCGCGAGCACCAGCTGGAAAAGCGCGATGCGGGATTCGCCACCGAACTTGCCTACGGCGCACTGCGCTCCCAGGGGTTCTACGACGCAATCCTCACCACCTTGGTGGACCGGCCGCTGGCCGAGCTGGACCCGGCGATCCTCGACGCCCTGCGCCTGGGCGCCCACCAGCTGCTGGCCATGCGCGTGCCCAAGCACGCCGCGCTCGATGAGACCGTCTCGCTGGCCCGCGCGCAGATCGGCGCCGGGCCCTCCGGGCTGATCAACGCGGTGCTGCGCAAGGTGAGCGTGAAGGAACCCGAAGAGTGGATCGCGCTGCTGACCGCCGCAGCTGGCAGCGCGTCCGAAAAGCTGTCGATCGAGCATTCCCACCCGGACTGGATCGTCCGCGCCCTGCGCGGCGCGCTCATCGCCCACGGACGGGATGCCGCGGAGCTGCCCGAGCTGCTCCAAGCAGATAACCTGGCTCCGGTGGTCAACCTGGTCGCGCTGCCCGGGCTGGGCACCCTGGAATCGGCCCTCGAAGCCGGCGCCGAGCCGGGCACCGTGGTCGAGGCCTCGGCCACCTACAAGCACGGGGACGTGGCCCGGGTGCCCGGAGTGCGCGAAGGGACCGTGCGCGTGCAGGATGCCGGAAGCCAGCTCATGGCCCGCGCGCTGGCCGCGGTGGAACTCCCGGTGGACGGCGAAGACAAGTACTGGCTGGATCTGTGCGCCGGCCCCGGCGGCAAGGCCGCGCTGCTTGGCGCGCTCGCGGTGCAACGCGACGCGCGGCTCACGGCGAACGAACCCACCGAACACCGTGCACGGCTGGTCGAGCAGTCGATGTCCGCGGTCCCCGCGGACTACTGGATGGTCACCACCAAGGACGGCCGCGAGTTCGGCACCGCCGACTTTGCCGGGGACTACGACCGGATCATGGTCGATGCCCCCTGCTCCGGGCTCGGTGCGCTGCGCCGCCGCCCGGAATCGCGCTGGCGCAAGCAGCCACGGGACATCCCGGAGCTGACCAGCCTGCAGGGCGAACTGCTTGCCGCCGCCTTCAACGCGGTCCGCGTCGGCGGGGTCATCGGATTTGTGACCTGCTCGCCGCATATGGCCGAAACCCGGCTGGTAGTCGAAGATTTCCTGAAGTCGAACCCCGCCGCCACGCTGCTGGACACCGGGGCCGCGGTGTCCGCCGTGGCCCTGGATGGCACTCCCGCCGCCGGGCACGAGCTGGCCGGCGGCAGCACCGCCCAGCTGTGGCCGCATATCCACGGCACCGACGCCATGTTCATGGCAATCATCACCAAAAGCGCGTAGCCCGCGCGCCGGAATCCAGCGCCCACCCCCAAGGAGCACCGATGAGCAACCCGCGTATTAATCCGTCGATCTTGTCCGCCGACTTCGCGAACCTGGCCAGCGAACTGGCGCGCATCCACACCGCCGACGCGGTGCACGTGGACGTGATGGACAATCACTTCGTGCCGAACCTGACCCTCGGGCTGCCCGTGGTCGATGCGCTTGAAAAGGTCAGCGACCTGCCCATCGACGTGCACCTGATGATCGAAGACGCCGATCGCTGGGCCCCGGAATACGCCCAGCTGGGGGTGGACTCGGTCACCTTCCATGCCGAGGCCTCCGCGGCGCCGATCCGCCTGGCCCGCGAACTGCGCGCGGCCGGTTCGAAGGCGGCGATGGCCCTGCGCCCGGCCACCCCCATCGAACCGTACCTGGATATGCTCGGCGAGCTGGACATGGTGCTGCTGATGACCGTGGAGCCGGGCTTCGGCGGGCAGAAGTTCCTTGACCTGGTGCTGCCCAAGATCAAGCGCACCCGCGCGGCCATCGCCGGAACCGGCAAGCCGATCGCGCTCCAGGTGGATGGGGGCATCTCGCGGGATACGATTCTGCGCGCCGCCGAAGCCGGAGCGGACGTGTTTGTCGCCGGTTCGGCCGTCTACTCCGCGCCGGAACCGGCGGCGGAAATCGACGCATTAAGAAATCTTGCACGCATCGCGCATTAAAATATGCCAAACTAGTCACTAGTAAACACGAATACGTGCTCCGGGGTCGGTGTAAGTCCGAACCGGCGGTTATAGTCCGCGACCCGCAACCAAGGCCACAAGCCAAGGAAGCGGTTGAGCCGGTGAAATTCCGGTACCGACAGTTAAAGTCTGGATGGGAGAAGCACGGGTTTGATTTGCCATGGCCTAGCCAACCGTTCCGCTCGAGCGAGCCGAACGAACGCCTGGCCATAGGCCCATCAACTGCACACCCCCGGAGCCGCCGCTTCGAGAAGGGTGAATGATGGATATTCTGCGGTGGCTCATTGAAGCTTTTAACTCACAAATTGCGATCGGCTCCTCGGCACTTCTGGTGCGCGAAGTGGTCGGCAATATCTTCGGCCTGGCCAGTGCGCTAGGCGGCATGCGCCGCAAGGTCTGGGCCTGGCCCGTCGGCATTGTCGGCAACCTGCTGCTCCTGACGGTCTTTTTGGGCAGCATCTTCGACACCGGCTACACCGCCAACCTATGGGGCCAAGCCGGACGCCAGATCATGTTCATCGCGGTGTCATTCTATGGCTGGGTGCGCTGGAAGCAGGCCCGCGACGGTGTTGACGGCGGCCACGCGGTCACCCCGAAATGGGCCACGACCAATGAACGCATTGGCTTGATCGCCGTGCTCATCGTCGGCACCATCGCGGTGACCCCGCTGTTCCGGATGCTCGGATCCTACGATCCGGTGTGGGCCGATGCGTGGACCTTCGTCGGTTCGCTGCTGGCCACCTATGGCATGGCCAAGGGCTGGGTCGAATTCTGGCTCATCTGGGTGGCTGTGGACGCGGTCGGCGTCCCGCTGCTCTTCTCCGCCGGCTACTACGCCAGCGCCTTCATGTACCTGTTCTACGGCGGCTTCACCATCGTCGGCTTCTTCGTCTGGATGAAGGCGAAAAAGGGCGAAAAGCCGCAGATCGAAACCGAAATGCTAGATCCTACGATCAAAGGAAAGCAGCCATGATCGGGCAGAGCGAATTGGACCAGGCGCTGCGCACCGCGCTGGAAGCGGCGCAACGCGGAGCCCGCGGCGCAAATCCGCTGGTCGGCGCGTGTGTGCTCGATGGGGCCGGGCGCGTGATCGCCACCGGATTCCACCTGGGCGCCGGTAACCCGCACGCGGAGATCGATGCGCTGCGCCGGCTGGGCCGCATGGATCGCAGCCAGGCGGCGGAGCTGACCATGGTGGTCACCCTGGAGCCATGCAACCACCGCGGGCGCACCGGACCTTGCGCGCAGGCCATCGCCAACGCCGGCATCGGGCAGGTGCACTATGCGATGAGCGATGAAACCGCCACCGCCAGCGGGGGAGCGGACTACCTGCGCTCGCGCGGGGTCGCCGTCAGTCAGAGCGAGCAACATCTGGCCGCCTGGGAGTTGAATCACCGCTGGTTCCGCGCCAAGGCGCAGGGCCGTCCGTTCATCACCGTGAAAACCGCGCAGTCCCTGGACGGGCGGATCAACGCCCCCGACGGCAGCAGCCAGTGGATCACCGGAGACGCCTCGCGCAACCACGCCCATGGGCTGCGCTCCCGGGTGGACGCGATCGTCGTGGGCACGAACACCGTGATCGCCGACGACCCGCGGCTGACCGCGCGCACCGCCGCCGGGGGACTGCACGAGCACCAGCCCTACCGATTTGTGCTGGGCCACCGGGCGCTGCCCGAGGACCTGGCGCTGGCCTACGACGATCGTTGGGAGCAGCTGCGCACCCACGAGGTCAACGACTTGGTCAACCGCGCCACCGAACTGGGCTTCAACCACCTGCTCATCGAGGGAGGTTCGATCATCGCCTCGGCGTTTATCGAGGCCGACCTGGCCGATGAGATCTATTGCTACCAGGCACCGGTGATCATCGGCGCCGGCGGTACCTCGGTGAATATCGGCTCGGTGACCACCCTGTCCCAGGCCCGCCAGTTCAGGCTCGACGCCCACCAACCCGACGCGCTCACCCGCCTCGGCGCGGACGTGCTGATGCATCTGGAACCGCTGCCCGAGCGCACATCCCACACACTTTAAAGGACCCCAAAAAATGTTTACCGGAATTATCACCGGCACCGGCACGGTGCTGGGCATCGAGAACCACCCGAACGAAGATCTTGCCGTGCTCACCTTGAAGGCACCGGGCCATACCGAGGCGCTGGGCCTCGGCGGCTCGCTGGCGGTCAACGGCGTCTGCCTGACCGCCACCGAACTGGAGGGCGAAACCCTGAGCGTGGACGTGATGGGCGAAACCCTGCGCCGCACCAGCACCGGTCAGCTGCGCGCCGGCTCGATCGTGAACCTGGAGCGCTGCACCCCGGCCGGCGGCCGGCTCGACGGCCACGTCGTCCAGGGCCACGTTGATACCGTCGGCACGGTGCTGGCCCGCGAAGATCACGGCCAGTGGACCACCTTCCGCATCGGGCTGCCCGATGAATACGCCCCGCTCACCGCGGAAAAGGGCTCCATCGCGCTGGACGGCATCTCGCTGACCATCACCGCGGTCTCCGCGGCAACCGCCACCGGAGCCCACTGGGTGGAGGTCGGCATCATCCCGATCACGCTGGAGGAGACGACCATGGGTTCCCGCCAGGTCGGCGACGCCATCAATATCGAGGTGGACGTGCTCGCAAAATACGTGGCCCGGCTGAACGCGTTTGGAGGCGGCAAGTAATGACCCGCAAGGAACTGGACTCGATCCCCACCGCCCTGGCCGCCCTGGCCGCGGGCAAGGCCGTGGTCGTGGTGGACGATGAAGACCGCGAAAACGAGGGCGACATCATCTTCGCCGCGCAATTCGCCACCGCCGAGCTGATGGGCTTCACCATCCGCTACACCTCCGGGGTCATCTGCGTGCCGCTGGAAGCCCAGCGCGCCGACGAGCTGGGCCTGGCCCCGATGGTCGGCATCAACCAGGATTCCAAGGGCACCGCGTTCACCGTCTCCTGCGACGCGGTCAGCGGAATCAGCACCGGAATTTCCGCCGCCGACCGGGCCGTCACCTCCCGGCTGCTGGCGGACCCCGCCGCCGAGGCGGCACAGCTCAGCCGCCCGGGGCACATCTTCCCGCTGCGTGCCGCCGCCGGAGGCGTGCTGGAGCGCCGCGGACACACCGAAGCCGCGGTGGATCTCTGCCGCGGTGCGGGCCTGGAGCCGGTGGGCGTGATCGGCGAGATCGTCAACGACGACGGCTCGATGATGCGCCTCGATGATCTGCGTGACTTCGCCGCGGCCCACGATCTGCCGCTGGTCAGCATCGAGGACCTCGCCCGTTGGCGCCGGGTCAACGACGAAATCTCGCTGACCGAAGCCGTTTCGCTGCCCACCCCCTTTGGCACCTTCAGCGCCCGGGCCGCCAGCGTGGAGGGCCACGAGCACATCGTGCTCAGCCACCCGGCGCCCACGCTGGAGGGGGCCACGAATCTGGTGCGCATCCACTCCGAATGCCTCACCGGCGACGTTTTCGGGTCCTACCGTTGCGATTGCGGCGAACAGCTGCATGCGGCGCTGGAGCAGATCGCCGCCGAGGGCGGGCACCTGGTGTACGTGCGCGGCCACGAGGGCCGCGGCATCGGCTTGTTCAACAAGCTGCGCACCTACGCGCTGCAGGAAACCGGCGTGGACACCCTCGACGCGAACCTCCACCTGGGCTTCCCCGCCGACGCGCGCGAGTACTTCGCGGTCGCCGCGATCCTGAAGCACCTGGGGATCGATGAGATCCGCCTGTTGAGCAACAACCCGGACAAGCAGGCCAAGCTCGCCCAGGCCGGGGTGGCGGTGACCGAATTGGTGCCCAGCCGAATCGCACCACGCAGCGAAAACGAAAGCTACCTGCGCACCAAGCAGGCCCGGTTCGGCCATGACCTGCAACTGCCGAACACCAAAACCAGCTTCTAGAACAGCAACGCAAACCTTAAGGAATATCACATGAGCAAGCATGGAGCCCCGACAAATGTCGCCGATGAGCTCAAGGCGCTGAACTTGTCGGGACTGAAAGTCGCGATCGTTGCCGCCAGCTGGCACGAGATCATCATGAACGGCCTCATCGACGGCGCGCAGCGAGCCGCGCGCGACGCGGGGATCGAGAATCCGAGCCTGATCCGCGTGCCCGGCACCTTCGAACTCCCGGTGGCCGCAAGCGCGCTGGCTAAGTCCTACGATGCGATCATCGCCCTCGGCGTGGTGATTCGCGGCGGGACCCCGCACTTCGACTATGTCTGCCTGGCCGCCACGAACGGGCTGACCGACGTTTCGGTGAACACCGGCGTACCGGTCGGATTCGGCGTGCTCACCTGCGACGACGAGCAGCAGGCGCTGGACCGCGCAGGCCTGGAAGGTTCCAGCGAGGATAAGGGCTACGAAGCCTTCTCGGCCGCTGTGATGACCGTCGCAGCGCTACGCTAATGGCCGCTTGGGACGTCACAATAGGCATGGAAAATTCGGGCACCAGCCGGAAAAACGCTAGTCTTGTAGACGTGAAAACTTTTGACGAGCTCTTCAGCGAACTGTCGCTCAAGGCCCAAACCCGCCCGGAAGGCTCTCGTACCATCACCGAACTTGATTCCGGTGTCCACGGCATCGGCAAGAAAGTTGTCGAGGAGGCCGCCGAAGTTTGGATGGCCGCCGAGTACGAAAGTGACGAGGAAACAGCCGAGGAGATCTCCCAGCTGCTCTACCACTTGCAGGTTTTGATGATTGCCAAGGGTCTGTCCTTGGCCGACGTTTACAAGCATCTATAGCCGTCGCGCTGCTGCGACCGGGTCATCGCACCCGGTCGCAGGCACCGCTCGGCGGCAGTAACAACGGCCAATTAAATCCTTGGCGCTTGTTTTTGGCTTATCGCCCGGCGCCACACTCATGAAACGAGTAAATAAATGCTTCGCGTAGCCCTGCCCAACAAAGGCGCCCTCTCCGAAATCGCCTCCACCATGTTCAAGGAAGCCGGCTATCTCCAGCGCCGCGACACCCGCGAACTGGTTCTGGTCGATGAAGAGAACAACGTTGAATTCTTCTACCTGCGTCCGCGCGATATCGCCGTCTATGTAGGCCGCGGCATCCTTGACGTCGGAATCACCGGTCGTGACCTGTACCTCGATGCAGATGTCGACGACGATGTCGAGGAGCAGCTATCCCTTGGCATCGGCAAGTCCGCCTTCCGCTTTGCTGCCCCGGTCGGAGCGTTCAACTCCGTCGAAGAGCTCAACGGCAAGCGCATCGCCACCAGCTATGACATTCTTCTGGACCACTACCTGAAGAAGCAGGGGATCGACGCGAGCGTCGTCCGCCTGGATGGTGCGGTTGAGTCCTCTGTGCGTCTCGGTGTGGCCGATGCGATCGCCGATGTGGTCGAAACCGGAAACACCATCAAGGCCGCCGGCATGGAAATCTTCGGCGATGTGCTGCTCCAGTCGGAAGCGGTGCTCATCGGACGAGTCGGCCACAAGCCGGCCGGTCTTGACCTGCTGATCCGCCGCTTGTCCGGCGTGCTGGTCGCCCGCCAGTACGTCATGCTCGACTATGACATTCGCCGCGTTCAGGTCGAAGAGGCCTGCGCGCTGACTCCCGGTCTGGAATCGCCGACCGTTTCCGACCTGGCGAACTCGGACTGGTGCGCCGTGCGCGCCATGGTGAAGAAGTCGCAAACCAACAACATCATGGATGAGCTGTACGACGTTGGCGCTCGCGCGATTCTGGTCAGCCAGATCCACGCCTGCCGCATCTAGTTACGCCACCCTAGGAGATTTCAGCTCATGAGCGTAGCAATCCGTGTTATTCCATGCCTCGACGTCGATGCCGGACGCGTCGTCAAGGGAGTTAATTTCGAAGGCCTTCGCGATGCCGGGGACCCGGTGGAACTTGCCCGGCGTTACAACTTGGCCGGTGCCGATGAACTCACCTTCCTCGACGTGACCGCTTCCAGCTCGGACCGGGAGACGACCTTCGAGGTCGTTCGCCATACGGCCGAAGAGGTTTTCATCCCATTGACCGTTGGCGGCGGCGTGCGCGCGGCGGAGGATGTCGATCGCCTGCTGCGCAATGGCGCAGACAAGGCCTCGATCAACACCGCGGCGGTGGCTCGGCCAGACGTGATCAACGAGATTACCGAACGCTTCGGTTCGCAGGTCTTGGTGCTTTCCCTGGACGCCCGTCGGACCAACGATCCGTCGATCGCCTCGGGCTATGAGGTCACCACCCATGGCGGCCGCACGGGCACCGGCATGTGCGCGGTTGCGTGGGCCAAGGATGCAGCCGAACGTGGCGTGGGCGAGATCCTGCTGAACTCGATTGATGCCGACGGCACCAAGGACGGGTTCGATCTGGAAATGATTCGCGCCGTCCGCGCGGCCGTGAAGGTTCCGCTGATCGCCTCCGGCGGTGCAGGAAAGCCGGAGGACTTCCCGCCGGCAATCGAAGCCGGAGCCGATGCGGTATTGGCTGCTTCGATCTTCCACTTCGGACCCACCGATATGATCGCCAAGGTCAAGGAGAAGATCCGCGAAGCGGGCTATCCGGTACGCTAGGCATCAAACAACTAATGGGTCAGTTCATTTTGAACTGGCCCATTTTTGTGTCCGCAAGATCGCAGCCTCGGCAAATGCTAATCCGTAGCGATGAGTTGCTTCTTAGTTCGCCAGACATCAATTTCGATAGGGTCGCTTGGCACGGCGGCTTGTCCCGGGATTGCCTGCCACGGGCCGCCATCGACGCTGAATTCTCCGCGGAACAACGTGGTGAGCCCGACACCGTAGGTGCCCGTTTCTGTGTAGGAATGGCTTGTCGGTGTTTTATCTCGAAGGGTATGCTCCGGTGCTGGCTCGCCTGGGAAATCCAGGTTCCGGGTATTTCCATCACCATAATTCCAATTCCAGCCAACTGGGATAGCCCTTAGTTTCGTGGGAATGCCTCTAATGTCCGTGTTGAAATCTTGAGTATCACCTTCAGCCCACAGGTGTGTGTGGCCGTTTCGAAGCGAAAATTTATGGGGATCACTCTTCAGATTCGAACCACGAATGGGGAATTTTCTGAATTCTGAAGGTGTGATTACTAGTCGTTCAACTAGCTCCCCATCTCTGAGATCAATTGGTGTATTGTCTTCTGGACACAATTGATGTGTGATTTGTGTTTCTCCATCACGCGGTCCTCCGGTGAACCTTATTATGCGTGAATACGGTGACGTTCCGTCTTCGCAAAGTACGGAGTCCGGATTCTGATTGCAGCCTCGAAATCGTTCTAATCCGATAACGCAACCGTCGAGATATTCTACTTCATAACGTTGTTTTGGCTGTTGATTTATTAGGTCAGGCTGGTCTTGGTGATAAGGGTCGGTTTCGACATAATTTTTATCGCATTCCTCAACTAAGACTTCAATTTGGTTATTGTGAAATTGATTTAGATATGGACAAATTAGTGGTGACTCGGCAACATCAGCAATCGACATGCTCGAGTTAATGGACTGTGTACCTGTACAACCTAAGAACAACGCAAAAGCAGAGATCAATATATGGTGTTGCATGTCTTATTCCGAGAATTTCAAATCGAACATTTTCCACCCATCGTCCCAACGAAGAACTGTGATCCCCGTTATCGGTTCTTCTGAGGCAGTGCCACGCGCGACAAGCTCGCTGGGTGCTGAATAAATCTCTGTCTTCTCGGCTGTTGCTGAAAAAGACAGGATGGCTTCGGTACTGCTCGTTTTCTTGACGCTTTCAACATCTGCATCGTACTGACCGCCGACCTGCCAGTACTTGAGCTTTGCTCGACTACTAACTGGATCGATTAGGTTGTCGCCACAGACCTTGCAGCTACGCATCGTTATTTTGGTTATGTCGTCGACAGTATGAGTTTCGAGAGAATAATTAACTAAGTCGAAGTAGTACTTGACGAAGGCAATGGCGCCTTCTTCATTTTGCTTTTTGGCCAGCTCGGGCATCTGCGGCTTCGGAACATTTTTCGCGGGCCCTGTTGCGGTTGCCGGCTCGTATTTCGGCTTCGCCGGGGACGGGCTTGGCGTGGTGGTTTTCGATTCTTGCACCACCGGGCTAGATGACTCTGTGGGGTCCGGCGGGGACGCGCCACCCGCGCAGGCCGTAACCGTCAATGCACAAGCCAAAACGACAGATTGTGCCACTGCAATTTTCCGAGTGTTCATGAGAACTCTCCGAGCATGTCGAGGATCGCGTTTGAGCGATATCCTAGACCCCTCGCGCAGTTATTGGGAGAGCATGCGTGAAATGTGTGGATAACTCGAGGCCGTCAGGCCGAGCCAGGAATTAGTGACGAGCGCTAGATCGAGGGATGGTAGCCGCGGATAATCTGCAGCGCGCTTTGACCGGCTTCGAAGGTCACCAGGGCTTCATCGGTGCGTCCGGAGGCGTACATCATCAGCTCGGTGACCGGGCCGTTGATGGATACGGCGTTGGGAGCCTTCTTCGCTACGTGGCGTTGCCCATCCGGACGGCACAGGATGATGCCCACGGGCGCCTTGCGGAAGAACAAGCGCGAGGTCTTGATGAGGGATTGCCACAGCAGCTCCGTGTACTCCTTGTCCAGTACCCGGGGAGCCCACTGGGTGCGCGCACGGCGCACGTCTTCGGTGTGGATGAAGAATTCGTTGAGGTTCAGCGCCTTGTCCAGCTTTTCGAAGGAAAAGGGGGAGTAGCCCTTGGGCCCGGCACGGAAACGGCGCACCAGGGCCGCATACCGTTCGGGGGTTTGCGCGTCGTCGGCGAGTTCTTGCAGGCGCACATCGAGTTTCGTGGCGAGCGGCTTCAGCACGACGCCGGCGCTGAGCAGAGAATTTTCGCGGAGGACTAAGTGCGCGGCGAGGTGGCGGGTCTGCCAACCGGCGCACAGAGTGTCGGCGCTGGGGCCCGCTGCTAGCAGGGTCTCGGCCAACGCCAATCTGGAAGCTTGTACTAGGTGCATCACCTCTGAAACTAGCACGGGTCGGCGATTGATGGGCGTAATCATCCGCGGGTGTCGCCAAGCGGTTGCGATTGGCTCTAAGCGGTGCGTCACGCTCGGGAGCTGAACGCGGGAGACCCAGTATGCTAAAGGGGATGTCTACTTCTCAGAGCGGCTCGAATCCGAGCCCCGAACCAGAAAACCTCGACCCGCAGATCGCGCAGCGCCTGAAGCGCGATGCGAACGGGTTATTCGCCGCGATCGTGCAGCAGCATGACACCGGGCTGGTGCTCATGCTTGGCTGGATGGACGACGAAGCGCTGCGCCGCACGCTGTCCACCGGGCGAGTCACGTTCTACTCGCGCTCGCGCCAGGAATACTGGCGCAAGGGAGATACCTCGGGGCATGGGCAGTACCTGAAGTCCGCCGCCCTGGACTGCGACGGCGACGCGTTGCTGCTGATGGTCGACCAGGTGGGAGCCGCCTGCCATACCGGCACCGAGTCCTGCTTTACCGACCGCCAGCTGCCCGCCACCGTCGGCCACCGCCCCGAATAGTCCGGGCTTGCAGCCCACGAGCGCCCCGGCAAGCATCGGGCGTCCGCAAAGTTTACGCGTTTGAAAAGAAGCTGAATGAAAACCCTAGGCAAGATTTCCCCTTCCCGCGAGGCCTTTTTGGCCATGGCACCCAACCGCCGCGTCATTCCGGTCACCATCTCGGTGCTGGCCGATTCGCTGACCCCGATCGGCTTGTACCGCTCGCTGGCCGGAGGACGGCCCGGCACCTTCCTGATGGAGTCCGCCGCCCCCGGCGGGGTGTGGAGCCGGTACTCGTTCGTGGGGGTGAACTCGCCCGCGACGCTGAGCACCCGCGGCGGAGAGGCCTACTGGCAGGGGCATGTACCCGAGGGGCTGCCCACCGGCGGGGTGAGCGTGGACGTCCTGCGCGACACCGTGCGCGCGCTGCATACCGAACCGGTCCCGGGCATGCCGCCGCTAACCGGCGGCATGGTCGGCTTCATCGGCTGGGAGTGCGTGCGGCACTGGGAGCGCCTGCCCAATCCGCCGGTTGATGACCTGAACATCCCCGAACTGAGCATGAACCTGGTCGCCGACATGGCCGCGCACGACGCCACCGAGGGCACCGTGACGCTGATCGCCAATGCGATCAACTTCGATGGCCGCGAAGAGCACGCCGAGGCGGCCTACGATGCCGCGGTGGCGCGGCTGCAGAAGATGCTCGACCAGCTCGGCACCCCGCTGGACTCCACGGCCATCACCCTGCAGGGCACCGACGTGCCGCGCGAAACGCTGATGGAAGCGGTCAGCCACTCCTGGGCCGAAAACGAGTATTTGGAGGCGCTGGCGAAGGCGAAGGTGGCCATCGTCGACGGCGAGGTGTTCCAGATCGTCGTCTCGCGGCGCTTCGAGCTGGAGACCAAGGCGGACGCGCTGGACGTCTACCGGGTGCTGCGCGCGACCAACCCGAGCCCCTACATGTACCTGTTCAACTTCGAGAACGAGGACGGCGAACCCTTCCAGATCGTCGGCTCCTCCCCGGAGGCGCTGGTCACGGTCAACGACGCGCATGTGGTCACCCACCCGATCGCCGGATCCCGCCCGCGCGGGGCGAACTACGAGGAAGACCAGCTGCACGAGAAGTCGCTGCTGGCCGACGAAAAGGAACGCGCCGAGCACCTGATGCTGGTGGACCTCTCGCGCAACGACCTCTCGCGCGTCTGCCAGGCCGGCACCGTGGAGGTCACCCAGTTCATGGAGGTGGAGCGCTTCAGCCACATCATGCACCTGGTCTCCAACGTGGTCGGCAAGGCCCGGGAGGACGTGGACGCCTACGACGTGCTCGCCTCCACCTTCCCGGCCGGCACGCTCTCCGGGGCGCCCAAGCCCCGGGCGCTGCAGCTGCTCGACGAGTACGAGCCCTACCGCCGCGGAGTGTACGGCGGCGTGGTGGGCTACCTGGACTTCGCCGGCGACATGGACATGGCCATCGCGATCCGCTCCGCGCTGCTCAAGGATCACCGCGCCTACGTGCAGGCCGGCGGCGGCATCGTGAACGATTCGAAATTCGCCGACGAAGCGCTGGAAACCGTCAACAAGGCCGCCGCCCCGCTGCGTGCGGTGTGGGCCGCCGGCTCGATGCGCCCAGCCAATACCGAAACTGGTGGAACCAAGTGAAAAAACATCTCACCGCCCGCAATACCGCCCTGCTTGGCATCCTCGGAGCGCTGGCCGGGCTGTGGACCGCCACCCGCACCTGGGTGGTGGTCCAGGTCGAATCCGGCACCGTGCAGGTCCCGGAGATCGTCGTCGACGGGTCCACCGCCGCCGCCTCCGTCACCGCCCTGTGCGTCGCGGTGCTCGCCGGTGCGCTTGCGCTGCTGATCGCCGGGAAGATCGCCCGCTACCTGATCGGGCTGATCACCCTCTTGGCCGGCATCGCGGTGATCGCCGCCGGAGTCCAAGCGGTCACCAACCCGCAGGCGGCGGCCGCCGGCGCGGTGGCCGAGGCCACCGGGCTGACCAGCGGCGCCGGGCAGTACACCGTTTCGCTTTGGCCGTCGCTGACCGTGGTGGCCGGGGCGATCATCGTGCTGCAGGGAATTCTGGTGCTGATCTATTGCGGCGGGTGGAAAAAGAGCTCGAAGTACGACCGGGAGGTTTCCGCGGCCCCCGCGGCCAAGGACGCGCAATCGCGCGGGATCTCCGACTGGGAGCAGCTCTCCAAGGGCGAGGATCCCACCAGCGGCAACCAGTAGGTGATTCGGCCCACCGGGACGCAACGAAGCGCCGTGGAATAGGCCATCATCAAGTCCAAGTGGCAGAATAGTAAGCGAAGTCCATCGCGCCGACCGGTCCACCGGGGCGGCGCGCAACCTGAAGAGCAAAAGGGAGACATCCAGCAATGTCGCAGAACACCGAGATTGACCCGGTCTACAACGAAGAAATCGGCCACGGCAACTCGATCGCAGCCTGGGCCTGCGTCGGCACCATGATCGTCGGTTCGATCGTCGGCGGCGTCGCCTTCGCGTTCCACAACTCGGCCATCGTCTACGCGGGCGCGGGCATTATGGTGCTCGGCCTGATCGTCGGCTGGATCATGAAGAAGGCCGGTTTCGGCGTGGGCGGTTCGCGCAGCGGAGCAGCGCACTAAATTGACTGTTCTTGATGACATCATCGCGGGCGTCCGGGAAGACCTGGGCGCCCGTCGCGCCATCACCAGCCTCGCGCAGGTGAAGGCCGCCGCGGCCGCCATGCCGGCGGCCCGCGACGGCTTCGCGGCCCTCGGCGGCCAGGCCGGTCCCGCCGCGCGCGACACCATCCTGCGGGTGATCTCCGAGGTGAAGCGCAAGTCCCCGTCCAAGGGCGCGCTGGCGCAGATCCCCGAACCGGCGGAGCTCGCCGCGGCGTATGCCGCCGGCGGCGCCTCGGTGATCTCCGTACTCACCGAACAGCGGCGCTTCGGCGGTTCGCTGGCCGATTTGGACGCGGTCCGCGAGGCGGTCTCGATTCCGCTGCTGCGCAAGGATTTCACCGTCGACGAGTACCAGATCTACGAGGCCCGGGCGCACGGCGCGGACCTCGTATTGCTCATTGTTGCGGCGCTGGATGATCAAACGCTCTCCAGTTTCCTAGAATTGACCCACAAGCTGGGAATGAACGCACTGGTGGAGACGCACACCGAGGAGGAAATCGCGCGGGCCGTAAAGGCCGGGGCGAAGATCATCGGCGTGAACGTGCGCAACCTGAAGACCCTCGAGGTGGATGTGGACACCTTCGGCGCGTTGGCCCCGTTGCTGCCAAGCGACGCGGTGCTCATTGCCGAGTCGGGTGTCGAATCGGCCGAACAGGTGGAAATCTACGCTGCGGCCGGGGCGGACGGAATCCTCGTCGGGGAGGCGCTGGTCAAGCACGCGGACCCGCAAGCCACCGTCGCGGAGTTCATCGCGGCGGGTACCGCAGCCAAGCCGGCGCGCTAGGCGAGCCGAACCCAGATCTTCGGTGCCCGGCCAGGGCCTGCTTCCTGGCCGGGCACCGCTAAAAAATTCAAGAGAAGAGGGAATCGATGAACGCATCGGATGACTCGCTGAAACATGCCAGCGGACCGTATTTTGGGCAGTACGGCGGACGCTGGATGCCCGAATCGCTTATGGCGGCCATGGATGAGCTGAACGAGACGTTCGAGGCGGCCAAGGCCGACCCGGCGTTCATCGAAGAGGTCAAGGAGCTGAACCGCAGCTACTCGGGCCGCCCCTCGCTGCTGACCGAGGCGAAGCGCTTCTCCACCGAGGCCTGCGGCGGCGTGCGCGTATTCCTCAAGCGCGAGGACCTGAACCACACCGGCAGCCACAAGATCAACAACGTGCTCGGCCAGGCGCTGCTGGCCAAGCGCATGGGCAAGACCCGCATCATCGCGGAGACCGGAGCCGGCCAGCACGGCGTCGCCTCGGCCACCGCAGCGGCCCTGATGGGCCTGGAATGCGTGGTCTACATGGGCGCCGAGGACACCCGCCGGCAGGCGTTGAACGTCGCGCGCATGCAGCTGCTCGGCGCCACGGTGATCCCGGTGACCGTCGGCTCCCAGACGCTGAAGGACGCGATCAACGAGGCGCTGCGCGACTGGGTCGCCAACGTAGGCACCACCCACTACCTGCTGGGCACCGCCGCCGGCGGGGCCCCGTTCCCGGCCATGGTGCGCTACTTCCACGAGGTCATCGGCGAAGAAGCCCGCGAGCAGATCATCGCGCAGGCCGGCCGCCTGCCCGATGCGGTCACCGCCTGCATCGGCGGCGGATCGAACGCCATCGGCATCTTCCACGGCTTCCTCGACGACAAGGAGGTGGAACTCTACGGTTTCGAGGCCGGCGGCGACGGCGTGGACACCGACCGCCACGCCGCGACCATCACCCTGGGCAAGCCCGGCGTGCTGCACGGGGCGAAGAGCTACCTGATGCAGGACGACGACGGGCAGACCATCGAGTCGCACTCGATCTCCGCGGGCCTGGACTACCCGGGCGTCGGCCCGGAGCACGCCTACCTGGCGGATATCGGCCGCGTGCACTACGAACCGGTCACCGACACCGAGGCGATGGACGCGTTCAAGATCCTCTGCCGCACCGAGGGCATCCTGCCGGCGATCGAATCCGCGCACGCGCTGGCCGGCACCATCCGGCTGGCGGCCCGCAAGATCGCCGAGGGCGCGCAGCCCGAAGAGACCATCATCATCGCAAACCTGTCGGGCCGTGGGGACAAGGACGTGTCCACCGCCGCGCAATGGTTCGGCATGCTCGATTCCGAGGCCGCTGAGAACACCCCGGAGGGCAACTAAATGTCGCGTGTCACTAGTGCAGAAAAGATCGCCGCGGCGCGTGCCGAAGGCCGCCCGGCGCTGATCAGCTACCTGCCCGCGGGCTTCCCGGATGTCGAAACCAGCATCGAGGCGGCCGTCGCGCTGGCCGAGAACGGGGTGGACGTCATCGAGATGGGCATCCCCTACTCGGACCCGGTGATGGACGGGCTGGTCATCCAGGAGGCGACCAACCACGCGCTGGCCAATGGCTTCCGCGTGGCACAGATCTTCGACATCGTGCGCGGGATCACCGAGCGCACCGACGCCGCGGTGATGGTGATGACCTACTGGAACCCGGTGCTGCGCCTGGGCGTGGACGAATTCGCCCGGCGCTTCGCCGAAGCCGGCGGGGCCGGGCTGATCACCCCCGACCTGGTGCCCGACGAGGCCGCCGAATGGCAGGCCGCAAGCGAGAAGTACGACCTGGAACGGGTGTTCCTGATCGCTCCGAGCTCCACCGAGGCGCGCGTGAAGCAGACCGTCGCGGCCTCCTCCGGGTTCGTCTACTGCGTTTCGCTGATGGGTGTCACCGGGGCGCGCAGCGAGGTTTCCTCCGCCGCGCAGGCCGTGGTGGACGCCGCCCATGCCGCCGGCGCCGCGAACGCCTGCGTCGGGCTCGGCGTTTCACGCCGCGAACACGTCACCGAGATCGGCGGCTACGCCGACGGGGTGATCGTGGGCACCGCGCTGGTCGCCGCGCTGCGCGACGGGGGAGTGCCCGCCGTGGGCCGCCTCGCCGCGGAGCTGAGCGGACGGGCCTAGGCATGCTCCCGGTCTCCATCCCGTCTCCGCCGGAGGAATTCTCCAAGCTCTCCCTGGGCCCGCTGACCATCCACGCCTACGCGCTGTGCATCTTGCTGGGCATCGTGCTGGCGCTGTGGCTGACCGGGCGGCGGATGCGTGCCCGCGGCGGCGACTCGGACCTGCTCTGGGACATCGTCATCTGGGCGATCCCCTTCGGCATCGTCGGCGGCCGGCTCTACCACGTGCTGATCACCGACCCGATGTACTACTTCGGGCTCGGCGGGCAGCAAGCGCACTGGGCCGAGATCCCGCAGCTCTGGCTGGGCGGACTGGGCATCATGGGCGCGGTCTCGCTGGGCATCGTCGGCGCCTGGATCGGCTGCCGGCGGAGCGGGGTGCGGCTCTCGGCCTTCATCGACGCCGTCGCCCCCGGCGTGCTGCTGGCCCAAGCCGTGGGCCGTTGGGGGAACTGGTTCAACCAGGAACTCTTCGGCGCGCCGACCACCCTGCCCTGGGGACTTGAAATCGACCCGGAGCACTATAACTTCCCGGCCTCGCTGCCGCCCGAGACGCTCTTCCACCCGACCTTTCTCTACGAATCATTGTGGAACCTGCTGGGCGTGGTGGTGCTGCTGGCGCTGGACAAGAAGTTCGCGCTGCGCCGCACAGCGTTGTTCTGCTGCTACGTGATTTGGTACGGCATCGGCCGGACCTTCACCGAGTCGCTGCGCCTGGACGCGGCGGAGATCATCAGCATCGGCCCGCTGTCCCTGCGCATCCACCAGTGGCTGGCCATCGCCCTGGTCGTCTTCGGCTCGCTGGCGCTGGCCTACGTGCTGGCGAAGCTGCGCGGGGAAGGCAAGGATTCGCTCTTCCTGCCCGGGCGCGAGCCGGCGGCCCGCGCCGCGGCGGCGGGCACCGACGCTCCGTCGAGCAACACCGAGCGGCAGATCACGAAGGACGACGAGCAGCCGCCGGGCTGATCGCGGAGCTGCCTCCGCACCTCCAACGGGGATCGAAAAACACCAGCGCGTGTTTTTTCGGTCCCCGTTTCGGCGTTAACGCAGGACTTTTTTGCCCCTCGGGTGGGCGGTACGCAATCTGCGCGAAACATTTAAAAATCGGCTCAACCCCGGGCGAAACAATGGAAAAGGCCAGCATCACCGCGAATAAACCTGCTTTTTAGCTGGCGCTGTGCGTGACCGTTTTAACATTTTCGAAACAAAACCGCGCGAAAGCGGGAAACATAGGGGGCGTAAGGTAAATCTACGCACCTCTCCGGGAGTCCACACCCCATGACCCGGGCGAGGCGCAGGAACCACAACGCGGTGGATCCTTCAACCTTCGAAGCAGCGCACCCGCTCGGCCCCACCCCGCCGGCGGCGCAGCTGGCCACGAGGTTAAGGCGACCGGTGGCTGACGCACCTTCGAGAATCCCCAAGGTGGGACCCGGTTCGCCTTTTCCGCCGCATGAACCACGAAAGGCACGCTCATGAGCATGACCGGAGTCCAGTTGAACGCCTCGCCCGGATTTGGCGAGGCCGCCCCCTCGCCCTATACCCGATTCGCGGCAATTCCGCCGGCGCAGGGTTTATACGACCCGAGCGCCGAAAAGGATGCCTGCGGACTGGCGATGATTGCATCGCTGAAGAACCACCCAACTCATGAGATCGTCAGCCACGCGCTGACCGCGCTGCGCCGCCTGGAACACCGCGGGGCCATCGGCGCCGACGAGGGGACCGGCGACGGAGCGGGCATCCTGCTGCACCTGCCCGATGCCTTCCTGCGCGCCGTCACCGAATTCGAGCTGCCCGCCCCCGGGAGCTACGCGGTCGGCATGGGCTTCCTGCCCGCGGCGCAGAACGAACTGGAGTTCGCCAAGGCCGAACTCGAAGAGCTCGCCGCCGAAGAGTCGCTGACCGTGCTCGGCTGGCGCACCGTCCCGGTGGATCCGGAAGTACTTGGCGCCTCCGCCCGTGCGGTCATGCCGCATATCACCCAATTCTTCGTCGCCTCCAGCGCGGCCTCCGGTGAGCTCGACTCCCGGGCCCTGGACGCGGCAGCCTGGCGCATCCGCCGGCGCGCGCACAATAAGATCGGCGTCTACTTCGCCTCCTTCTCCGCGCAGTCCATCGTCTACAAGGGCATGGTCTCCACCGCCCAGCTCGAGCCGTTCTTCCCGGACTTGTCCGACGAGCGCTTCACCAGCCGCTGCGCGATCGTGCACTCGCGCTTCTCCACCAATACCTTCCCGTCGTGGCCGCTGGCCCAGCCGTTCCGCACCATCGCGCACAACGGCGAGATCAACACCGTCAAGGGCAACCGCAACTGGATGCGCGCCCGCCAGTCGACCCTGGAATCCGAGCTGCTCGGCGAGGTGCCCGAGGAGCTCTTCCCGATCTGCACCCCCGGCGCCTCGGACTCCGCGAGCTTCGACGAGGTCGCCGAGATGCTGATGCTCTCGGGGCGCAAGGTCACCGAGGCGATCATGATGATGATCCCGCAGCCCTGGGAAAACGACACCCAGATGGACGCCGACCTGCGCGCCTTCTACCAGTACCACTCGATGCTCATCGAACCGTGGGACGGCCCGGCGGCGGTCTGCTTCACCGACGGCCAGCTGGCCGGCGCGGTGCTGGACCGCAACGGACTGCGCCCGGCGCGCTGGTGGGTCACCGACGACGACCTGGTGGTGCTCGCCAGCGAGGTCGGCGTCATCGACATCGCCGAGGAGCATATCGTCTCCAAGGGCCGCGTGGCCCCGGGCAAGATGTTCGCGCTGGACCTGAATGCCGGACGCATCGTGGATGACGCCGAGATCAAGGCCGAGGTCGCCGCCGCGAAGCCGTGGCGCGAATGGGTCGGGACGAATATCAAGTCCCTGGAGGAGTTCCCGGACCTGGAGCATGTGCGCCACAATTCGGCCTCCGTGCTGCAGCGCCAGCTGACCTTCGGCTACACGGCGGAGGAGCTGCGCATGCTGCTGGCCCCGATGGCCAGCACCGGAGCCGAGCCGCTGGGCGCCATGGGCACCGACAGCCCGATCGCCGCGCTCTCGCAGCGCCCGCGGCTGCTCTTCGACTACTTCACGCAGTCCTTCGCCCAGGTCACCAACCCGCCGCTGGATGCGATCCGCGAGGAGCTGGTCACCTCGATGCGCACCTCCATCGGACCCGACGGCAACCTGCTCTCCCTGGACCGCGTGGCGCAGACGCAGATCGATCTGGACTACCCGGTGCTGACCAACGACCAGGTCGCGAAGATCGTGAACCTGCGCGACTCGTCGGGCGCCAAGTACTCGCTGAAGGTCCGCGGGCTCTACCGCCCGGCCGGCGGCGAATCCGAACTGCGGGCCCGGCTGCAGGAAATCTGCGAAAAGGTCTCCGCCGCGGTGAACCGCGGGGTGCGCTACATCGTGCTCTCGGACCGCGACTCCTCCGCGGCCTGGGCTCCGATCCCGTCGCTGCTGCTGACCTCCGCGGTGCACCACCACCTGCTCAAGAGCTCGAACCGCACCCGCGTGTCGCTGATCATCGAGTCCGGCGACGCCCGCGAGGTCCACCACATCGCGCTGCTCATCGGCTACGGCGCCAGCGCCATCAACCCGTACCTCGCGCTGGAAAGCGTCGAGCAGCTGGCCGAGGAAGGCTCGCTGCCGGGCATCACCGGGCAGGCCGCCGCCGCGAACCTGATCAAGTCCCTGGGCAAGGGGGTGCTGAAGATCATGAGCAAGATGGGCATCTCCACGGTGTCCTCCTACTGCGGGGCGCAGACCTTCGAGGCCGTGGGGCTCTCCCAGCGCGTGGTCGACCAGTACTTCACCGGCACCGCCACCAAGCTCTCGGGCATTGAGCTCGACGTCGTCGCCGCCGAGGCCGCGGCCCGGCACGCCCGGGCCTACCCGGAGCATTCCGGGGCGAGCCAGCCCAACGAGCTGGAGGTGGGCGGGGAGTACCAGTGGCGCCGCGAAGGGCCGCCGCACCTGTTCGACCCGCAGACCGTATTCCGCCTGCAGCACTCCACCCGGACCCGCCGCTACGACGTGTTCAAGGAGTACACCAAGGCCGTCGACGACCAGGCCTCGGAGCTGAAAACCCTGCGCGGGCTGCTGAAGTTCAACACCGAGTCCATCACCCCGATCCCCATCGACGAGGTCGAACCGGTCAGCTCGATCGTGAAGCGCTTCGCCACCGGGGCGATGAGCTACGGCTCGATCTCCGCCGAGGCGCACGAGACCCTGGCCATCGCGATGAACCGGCTGGGCGGCAAGTCCAACACCGGCGAGGGCGGCGAGGATCCCGAGCGGCTGCTCGACCCGGTGCGCCGCAGCGCCGTGAAGCAGATCGCCTCGGGCCGCTTCGGGGTGACCAGCCTGTACCTGACCAACGCCGATGACATCCAGATCAAGATGGCCCAGGGCGCGAAGCCCGGCGAGGGCGGCCAGCTGATGAGCCAGAAGCTCTACCCGTGGATCGCCAAGACCCGCCACTCCACCCCGGGCGTGGGACTCATCTCCCCGCCGCCGCACCACGACATCTACTCGATCGAGGACCTGGCCCAGCTGATCCACGACGCGAAGTGCTCCAACCCGGCGGCACGCGTGCACGTGAAGCTGGTCTCCGAGTCCGGCATCGGCACCGTCGCGGCCGGCGTGGCCAAGGCGAAGGCCGACGTCGTGCTGATCTCCGGGCACGATGGCGGCACCGGCGCTTCGCCGATGAATTCGCTCAAGCATGCGGGTACCCCGTGGGAGATCGGCCTGGCCGAGGCGCAGCAGACGCTGATCCTCAACGGGTTGCGCGACCGCGTCACCGTGCAGGTGGACGGCCAGCTGAAAACCGGGCGCGACGTGCTCATCGGCGCGCTGCTCGGCGCCGAGGAATTCGGCTTCGCCACCGCCCCGCTGGTGGTTTCGGGCTGCATCATGATGCGCGTGTGCCACCTGGACACCTGCCCGGTGGGCGTGGCCACGCAGAACCCCGCGCTGCGCGAACGCTTCAGCGGCAAGGCCGAATTCGTGGTGAACTTCTTCGAGTTCATCGCGCAAGAGGTCCGCGAACTGCTCGCCAGCCTGGGTGCGCGCACCCTGGAGGAGGTCATCGGCCGGGTGGAGCTGCTCAGCGGCGCGCAGGCCGGCGCCCACGACAAGGTCCAGTCCCTGGCCCTGGGCGCGATCACCCACGTGCCCGACGTGGAACTCACCGCACGCCGCCGCCGGATCGGCCAGGACCACGGTCTTGACAAGCATCTGGACCAGCGGCTCTTGGCCGCGGCCGCGCAGACCCTGGCGGACCGGATCCCGGTGGTGATCGACGCGGACATCGTGAACACCGACCGTTCGGTGGGCACGCTGCTCGGCCACCACGTGACCAAGACCTTCGGGCTCGAAGAACTGGCCGCGGACACCATCCGGGTGAACCTGGCCGGGCGCGCGGGCCAGTCCCTGGGCGCCTTCCTGCCCGCCGGCATCACCCTCGGGCTCTCCGGCGACGCGAACGACTACGTCGGCAAGGGGCTCTCGGGCGGACGGATCGCCATCCACCCGCCGCGCACCACCCTGTCCAACCCGCAGGACCAGGTGATCGCCGGAAATGTGGTCGGCTACGGCGCGACCAGCGGCGAGATGTTCATCAACGGCATGGTCGGCGAACGGTTCGCGGTGCGCAACTCGGGCGCCACGATCGTCACCGAAGGCATCGGCGAACACGGCTGCGAATACATGACCGGCGGCCGGGTGCTGATCCTGGGCGCCACCGGACGCAACTTCGGCGCCGGGATGTCCGGCGGCATGGCCTGGGTGCTGGACTTCGAGGAGAAGAACCTGAATCCGCTGGCCGCCGCGGCCGGCGATCTGCTGGTCCGCGGAATCGACGAGGCCGAGGCGCAGGCGATCCACGCGCTGCTCACCGAGCACATCGCGCTGACCGCCTCGCCGCAGGCGCAGCGCCTGATCCTGGATTGGGAGCAGACCCGCCAGCGCTTGACCAGCATCATCCCGCGCGATTTCGCCGCGGTTGAAAATATCCGTGCCGAAGCGGCGGCCGCCGGAGAGAATCCGGATTCGCCGCAGGTATGGGACAAGATTTTGGAGGTGACCCGTGGCTGATCCACGCGGATTCTTGAAGGTGACCGAACGCGTCACCCAACCCAAGCGCCCGGTGCCGGTGCGCCTGATGGACTACAAGGAGGTCCTTGAGCGCCAGCAGGCAGGCACGCTGCAGGAGCAGGCCTCGCGCTGCATGGACTGCGGCATCCCGTTCTGCCACCAGGGCTGCCCGCTGGGCAACCTGATCCCGGAGTTCAATGACCTGACCTACCGCGGGCGGATGGACGATGCCGCGGCCCGGCTGCTGAGCACCAACAACTTCCCGGAACTGACCGGTAAGCTGTGCCCCGCCCCCTGCGAGGCGGCCTGCGTGCTGAGCATCAACCAGCCCGCGGTCACCATCAAGCAGGTCGAGGCCGAGCTGGCCGAGCATCTGATGGACGCGGGCGACTTCATCGCGCAGCCGCCGGCGCGCCACACCGAGAAGCGCGTGGCCATCGTCGGTTCCGGTCCGGCCGGACTGGCTGCCGCCCAGCAGCTGACCCGGGTGGGCCACACCGTGGCGGTCTACGAGCGCGACGAGCAGATCGGCGGCCTGCTGCGCTTCGGCATCCCGGACTTCAAACTCGAAAAGCAGATCATCGACCGCCGCCTGGACCAGATGCGTGAGGAAGGCACGATCTTCCGCACCGGCATCGAGATCGGCAAGGAGATCAGCTGGGATCAATTGCGTCGCGATTATGACGCGGTGATCGTCGCCACCGGCGCCACCATCCCGCGGGAGCTGCCCATCCCGGGCCATGACCTGGATGGCGTGCACCACGCCATGGAGTTCCTCACAGAGAACAACCGCGTGGTGGCCGGAACCCTGGACGCTGCGCGCATCGATGCGAAGGGCAAGCACGTGATCGTGCTCGGCGGTGGCGACACCGGATCCGACTGCATCGGCACCGCGCTGCGCCAGGGAGCCGCTTCGGTGACCACCTTGGCCATCGGCCAGAAGCCGCCGACCGAACGCGCCGACACCCAGCCGTGGCCCACGATGCCGCTGCTCTTCGAGGTGCAGTCCTCGCATGAGGAGGGCGGCGAACGCAGCTATCTGGCCTCGACCGTGAACTTCGTTTCCGGCGAGGGAGCCGAGCAGAATAAGGTGATCGGTGTTACAGTTGCAGAGACAGAATTCGTTGCCGGCAAGCGCCTGCCGAAGCCTGGGACGGAACGCGTTATCAAAGCGGATCTGGTTCTCCTGGCTCTTGGCTTCACCGGTCCGGAACCTTCCGGGCTCGATGAGCAGCTCAGCATCGAATTCGACAACCGGGGCAACGTCGCCCGAGATGGCTACTACATGACGAACTCCGAATCGGTGTTCGCCGCCGGAGATGCCGGTCGGGGGCAGTCGCTGATCGTCTGGGCTATCGCCGAAGGCCGCGCTTGCGCCGCCGGAGTCGATAAGTTCCTGATGGAAACGACGAACCTTCCTGCACCAGTTGCTCCAACAGATAGAGCCATCAGCATCATTTGAGTGGCATAGGCTTTGATGCGGCGAACCCAAACGGGTTCGCCGCATTTTGCCTATGCAAACATGAAAGGCATTTGGCTGACGGTATGAGACGCGCAAAAATTGTGGCAACATGGGGCCCGGCCCTAGCGAGCTATGAAAACACCGTAGCGGTACTTCAAGCGGGCGTAGACGTCGCCCGACTGAACATGAGCCATGGAGACTACTCCATGCATGCTCAATCCTTGGCAAACGTACGTAACGCGGCGACCGAGGTGGGGCGCGCGGTCGGCATTTTCGCAGACCTGCAAGGCCCGAAGATCCGCCTGGGTCGTTTCAAGGACGACGCCAAGTACATCTTGGAAGTCGGCGAAGAATTCACCATTACCATCGAGGACATCCAGGGTACTCGCAACCTGTGCTCGACCACCTTCAAGGGCTTGCCAACCGATGTGAAGCCGGGGGACTTCCTGCTGATCAACGACGGCAAGGTGAAGCTCAAAGCCATCGAGGTCACCGATACCGAGGTGCGCTCCGAGGTCGTGGTCGGCGGCGAGGTCTCCAATAACAAGGGCATCAACCTGCCCGGCGTTGCGGTCAACGTGCCGGCGCTGAGCGAAAAGGACGAGGACGATCTGCGCTGGGCCATTCGTGCCGGCGTCGACATGATCGCGTTGTCCTTCGTGCGCAATGCCAGCGATATCGAGCGCGTGCACGAAATCATGGACGAGGAAGGCCGCCGCCTTCCGGTGATCGCAAAGATCGAGAAGCCGCAGGCAGTTGCCGCGCTGGAAGAAATCATCAACGCCTTCGACGCGATCATGGTTGCCCGTGGCGACCTGGGCGTGGAGCTGCCGCTGGAAGACGTTCCGGTGGTGCAGAAACGTGCGGTGGAGCTCGCGCGCCGCTGGGCCAAGCCGGTCATCGTCGCCACCCAGGTGCTCGAATCGATGATCGAATCGCCGACCCCAACCCGTGCCGAGGCTTCGGACTGCGCCAACGCGGTGCTCGACGGCGCCGACGCGGTGATGCTTTCGGGGGAGACCTCGGTGGGCGCCTACCCGGTGGAGACCGTGGAAACCATGTCGCGCATTATTTCCTCCACCGAGCAGCACGGGCTGGATCGCATTCCACGTCTCGGCTCGCAGCCGAAGACCCGTGGCGGCGCGATTACCCGTGCGGCCGTGGAAATCGCCGATCAGCTCGACGCGAAATACATCGTCGCCTTCACCCAGTCCGGTGACTCCGCACGACGCCTTTCGCGCCTGCGCCCGAAGCGCCCGGTGCTGGCCTTCACCCCGCTGCAGCAGACCTACAACATCATGACCCTGATGTGGGGAGTGCAGGCACGCCTGGTGGCCTACGCGGACCACACCGACAAGATGACCGCACAGGTCGATGAGCAGCTGCTCAGCGAAGGCCTGGCCCAGATCAACGATCTGGTTTGCATCGCTGCCGGTTCCCCTCCGGGGCAAGCCGGTTCGACCAATTCGCTGCGCGTGCACAAGGTCGGGGACCTGGCTGATGCCGGTCAGCTGGTCGACGGCAAGCCAATGCCGGCGCGCGAAGTTGTCGGGCCATGGGATCCTGCGAACGTTTCGACGCCCAAGGATCTCTAAGCCGTAGCTTTGAGCCAACAAAAGTGAGCCTGCCCGCAAGATCGTTTCATCGATCCTGCGGGCAGGCTCATTCGCGTTTGGAACCAATCCATCCTCGCTGCGAGATGCATCACAGGGGCGAATAATTAAAAGAAAAAATGCCGCCGGAGAGAGTTTTCACTTTCTCCGACGGCATTCATGATGTGCCCAAGGTGGGACTCGAACCCACACATCTTTCGATACCGCATTTTGAGTGCGGCGCGTCTACCGATTCCGCCACTTGGGCGAGCACATTGACGAGTTTACTAGAGGTTTCGTAGATTTCCTAATCGATAACCTCGCGTCATCGCCCTAATAAGGGTACATGCAAGTAGGCTTAGATACGAAACGGGAGCAGCGCGGCTCGCCGCGAAATACATCTTGAATTCTGCCGGCTAACGAGGCAGGTACGCAGACCACTAAGGAAGGCGCCCTATGAGCGAGCTACCAGAAATTACCAAAATCCCTTCCGAGGCGCCTTCCGCGGCGCGACGCGTGCTCGTAGCCGAAGACGAGACGCTGATCCGCCTGGATATCGTTGAGATCTTGCGCTCCGAAGGCTATGACGTGGTGGCCGAGGTCGACAACGGCCAGAGCGCGCTGGAGAAGGCGCGTGAGTTGAAGCCGGATCTGGTGCTGATGGATGTAAAGATGCCGGTGATGGATGGCATTACCGCCGCCGAGTCGATCGTCAAGGAGCGCATCGCCCCCGTCGTGCTGCTCACCGCATTCAGCCAAAAGGAATTGGTGGAGCGGGCGCGCGAAGCCGGCGCCATGGCCTACGTGGTCAAGCCCTTCACCCCGGCCGACCTGACCCCGGCGATCGAAATCGCGATTTCGCGCAACGACGAGCTGCGTGCCCTGGAGTCCGAGGTCAGCAACCTCGCCGAGCAGTTCGAGACTCGAAAGCTTGTGGACCGGGCCAAGTCGCTGCTCATCACCAAGATGGGGTTGACCGAACCGGAAGCATTCCGCTGGATCCAGAAGACCTCGATGGACCGTCGACTGAGCATGCGGCAGGTCGCGGACACCGTGATCGATCAGGTTAAGTAGCCTCCCGCCATTGCCTGCGGCGCAGCGAGCCGCGCGAATGTGCGCCAAGCCACCTATGGTTTGGCGCACATTTTCTCTGCCCGCAAAAGCGCGATCCGGCATGAACACGGTAATTGCCTACTTGGGCACCAAAAGTTCATGCGGAATTTGCCCGGGGTTGGTTGACTGGCCGGATTGACGTATCTGTTCAGGGGCATAAGATTGAAATTGCGCTTTGAGCCCAATCCCGCACGCCATCATCTTCGCTGGATTTTGCAGCTCTCGGCCCAAGTTCTTTTTCCTTGCCGTTCGACCCTCAGGCTGGTATTCAATGGATTTGACGCTAATCGTCGTCCTGGTCATCGCCTTGGCGTTGTTTTTCGACTTCACCAATGGTTTTCATGACACGGCCAATGCGATGGCCACCCCAATCGCAACCGGAGCAATCACTCCAAAAAAGGCTGTAGCTCTCGCTGCGGTTTTGAACCTCGTCGGTGCTTTCCTCTCTACGGAGGTAGCCAAGACGATTTCTGGCGGCATTATCAACGAAGATCCCACCACCGGCGTGCAGATCATGCCGGAAATGATCTTTGCGGGACTTATGGGCGCGGTGATCTGGAACGTATTCACCTGGATGCTCGGCCTGCCTTCAAGCTCCTCCCACGCCCTGTTCGGTGGGCTGGTTGGCGCCGCGATCGTCGGTGCCGGGTTCGGCGCCATCGACTACGGGGTGTTGCTCTCCAAGGTGCTTCTGCCGGCATTGTGCGCCCCGCTGATTGCGGGCATTTCCGCGTATCTATGCACGAAGCTTGCGTACTCGATCACGAAGCGGCAGAACGGCGCCTCGCCTAAACGCGGAGGCTTCCGCTACGGACAGATCTTCTCTTCCTCGCTCGTGGCGCTGGCGCACGGCACCAATGACGCGCAGAAGACCATGGGTGTTATCACCCTGACTCTGGTCGCTTCGGGGATGCAGAGCGCCGGCACCGGCCCGCACCTGTGGGTCGTTGCAACCTGTGCGGTGGCCATTGCCTTGGGCACCTACACCGGTGGCTGGCGCATTATCCGCACCATGGGTTCGGGGCTCACCGATGTGAAGCCCGCGCAGGGCTTCGCCGCCGAGGTTTCGACCGCCTCGGCAATTCTCACCTCATCGCACCTGGGCTTCGCCTTGTCCACCACGCAGGTGGCATCCGGCTCGGTCATCGGTTCCGGCCTGGGACGCAAGGGCGCAGAAGTGCGCTGGGGCACCGCGGGCCGCATTGCCCTGGGGTGGCTGTTCACCCTTCCGGCGGCCGCCATCGTTGGCGGTGCCGCCGCGGCGCTGACCCATATCGGCGCAGTCGGCGTCGGGATCGTCGCCGTCGTCGGCGTGGGAACCCTGCTGCTGTTCTGGTACATGTCCCGCAAGGACCATGTGGGGCACGATACCGCGATGTCCGACATCGATAATTCGGGAGCCGCGGTCAATATCCTTTCGAAGAAGGAGCGTCGCGCCCGCGCCAAGGCCGAAGCAACGGCGGCCCGGAAGCTTGCGCAGGAAGCCATGGACAAGGAAGCGGATATCTCATGATCGAATGGTCAGCTTTTCTCATCGTCGCGCTGGTCAGCTGGGTAGCTGCCATGTGCATCGTCGTCGCATACTCCTTTGGCGTGCGCCTGCTGGCGGTGGCCCGCGACGAGCACCGCAATACCCAGGTTAATAAGTACGGCGCCTACCTCTGCTTCGGACTGTGCGGGCTGATCGTGCTCTTCGGCGTGGTGCTCATCGTTCCGCAGCTGAGCGAAGCGATCTTGGGCCTCTAGGCATCCGGCACGCCCGGTGGGCGGCAAAAACTAGATATTGCCTTCGATGGAGGCACCCCTAGACTGGAGCTATGACTAGCTTCAAGTACTACGTGGGTGCCTCCATCGACGGCTTTGTGGCCGATCAGTCGGGCGACACGCATTGGCTACGCCCATTTACCGAGCTGCCCGGCTACCAGGCCGACCTTCGCGAGTTCTTCGACAGCATCGGCGCGGTGGTCGTCGGCGGCAAAACCTACGAAACGATCGTGCGGGATATCGGCGAGGGGCACCTGCAATGGCCATTCGGCGCGAAGCCGGTGTGGATCTTCACGCACCATGAGCTTCCCTCGTTGCCCGACACGGACCTGACCTTCATCCGCGGTGAAATCAGTTTCTGGAGCCGTGACATTGCCAAAAGCGCCGGCGCCGGAGATGTCTGGCTCGTGGGCGGTGCGGATCTGGCCGGCGGCTTTATCGAGGCCGGAATGCTCGACGAACTCACCGTGGTGACGGTGCCGGTGTTCCTCGGCGGCGGGGTGAACATTTTCGGCCGCGATGCCAACGCGCAGCTATCCGGACTGAAAATCCGTGAACTCGGCGACGATATCTTCGCCGCAAGCTACGCCGTCTCCTAGCGCTCGGCTAGCCCTCGATGGGCAGGAGCATATTGGTGATTCGGGCCGTGGCCACGCGTTGGCCTGCCTCGTTGGTGATGACGATCTCATGGGTGGTGACGCGCCGGCCCAAATGCAGCGGCGTGCACACGGCGCTGACCAAGCCCTGGCGCGCGGCCTTGTGGTGGGTGACATTCAGGTCGACTCCTACCGGGTTTGCCTTGCCCCGTGCGTGCAGGGCGGCAGCCATCGAGCCCAAGGTTTCGGCCAGCGCGGCGGATGCCCCGCCGTGCAGGATGCCCACCACCTGAGCGTTTCCTGCGACCGGCATGGTCGCGCAAACTCGGTCGGCGCCAAACTCGGTGAAGTGGATATCAAGCTTTTCGACTAGGGTGCCCACCCCGTGTCCCTGGAGAAAAGGCCACATCGCCTGCGGGACACCATGCCTAGTCAACTGCTGGGCAAAGGGGTGTGCTGAAGATTGCTCGTCGTGAGAAGTGAAATTGTCGCTCATGGCAACTAGGCTTTCAGGTGTGAGCGAAACTACCAAAACGACATTCACGTCGGACAAGAAACTTCTGATCATCGACGGACACTCGATGGCCTTCCGCGCGTTCTATGCGCTGCCAGCCGAAAACTTTGCGACAAGTACCGGCCAGCACACCAATGCCGTCCACGGATTCGTCTCCATGCTATTGACGATGATCCGCCAGCAGAAGCCCACGCACGTTGCGGTGGCCTTCGACCTGGACACCCCAACGTTCCGTTCCCTGGAATACACCGAATACAAGGGCGGACGAAATAAGACTCCGGAAGAATTCTATGGCCAGATCGACCTGATTCAAGAGGTCATGAAGGCGATGAACATTCCCAGCATCACCCTTGAAAGCTTTGAGGCCGACGACATCCTGGCCACCCTGGCAACCCAGGGCGAAGCGCAGGGCTTCGAAGTCCTTGTCGTCTCCGGTGACCGCGATGCCTTCCAGCTGATCACCGACAAGACCATGGTGCTCTATCCGAAGAAGGGCATTAGCGATATCCCGCCGATGGACGCCGAAGCGGTAGAAACCAAGTATTTCGTGCGCCCCGAGCGCTACTCGGATCTGGCCGCGCTGGTGGGGGAGACCGCCGACAACCTGCCGGGCGTGCCCGGCGTGGGACCGAAGACCGCCGCGAAATGGCTGAACCTCTACGGCGACCTCAACGGCATCCTGGAAAATGCCGACGCGATCAAGGGCAAGGTCGGCGAGAGCCTGCGCGCCCACCTGGACAACGTCACCCGCAACCGGCGGCTGAACCAGTTGCGCCACGATCTGGAACTGCCGGTGACCCTGGACGAAGCCGAACTGGTCGCGCCGAACCGCGACGAGATCGAAAACCTCTTTGACGCCCTGGAATTCAACACCCTGCGCAAGCGGCTCTTCGATCTCTTTGCCGCGCAGGAGGACGAAGAGCAGCCCGAAGCGGCGGCGTTCGAGCGACTTGAAGCGAAGGATGCGAAGGCACTGGGCGAATTCATCGCCCAGGGCGAGGGAGCGCCGATTGCGGTGCAAGCGGCGGTGACCGCGGGCGAAGCCGTCGGGGTGGCACTGTTCCGTGAGGGCAAGGCGCTCTGGCTGGAACTGTCCAGCCTGGGCGAAGACACCGAGAAGGTGCTTGCCGGCTTCCTGGCCGACGCGCAGGCACCGAAGATCTTCCACGACGCGAAACTCGCCATGCACCGGCTCTACGAGCGTGGCTTCCGCGTCGCCGGCCTAGGCGATGACACGTTGATCAGCGCCTACCTGATCCAGCCGGACCGGCGCAGCCACGAGCTGGTGGATCTGGTGCAATACCACCTGAAGTACACGGTACCGGTGCTCAAGCCGGCGAAGAAGGGCGAACTGGATCTGGGTCTCACCGCGGACCTGATCGAGCCGACGCTGGCGCAGGCACAGGCGATTTTTGATCTGTCCGCGTTCCTCGCCACCAAGCTCGCCGAAAAGCATGCCGCGGAGCTGGCCAAGGACATGGAGCTGCCGCTGATCGACGTGCTCTTCGAGATGGAGCGTGCGGGCATCGCGGTGAGCCGCGAGCGCCTGGACGAGCTGCACGCGCACTTCACCTCGCAGGTGGACCAGGCCACCAAGGAAGCCTACGATTCCATCGGGCACGAGGTGAACCTCTCCAGCCCGAAGCAGCTGCAGGTGGTGCTCTTCGAAGAGCTCGACCTGCCGAAAACCAAGAAGATCAAAACCGGTTTCACCACCGATGCCGAATCCCTGCAGGATTTGCTGGTCAAGACCCAGCACCCGTTCCTGGTGGCGCTGATGGCGTACCGCGAGGCGATCAAGCTGCGCCAGACCGTTGAGGGGCTGCTCAAATCGATCGGCGACGATGGCCGGATCCACACAACCTATGCGCAGACGGTGGCCGCGACCGGACGCTTGTCCAGCCTGAACCCGAACCTGCAGAACATCCCGATCCGCTCCGAAGAGGGTCGGCGCATCCGCGACGTGTTCGTCGTCGGCGAGGGATACGAAACCCTGCTGACCGTGGACTACTCGCAGATCGAAATGCGTATCATGGCGCACCTGTCCGGCGACGAGGGCCTGATCGAGGCCTACCAGAGCGGCGAGGACCTGCACCGGTTCGTCGGTTCGCATGTCTTCGACGTGGCCCCCGAAGAGGTCACCAGCGAGATGCGTTCGAAGGTGAAGGCGATGAGCTACGGCCTGGCCTACGGGCTGAGCTCCTTCGGGCTGTCCAAGCAGCTGAAGATCTCCGTCGATGAGGCGCGCACGCTGATGAAGGACTACTTCGCACGCTTTGGCGCGGTGCGCACCTATCTGCGTTCCGTCGTCGACCAGGCGCGCAAGGACGGCTACACCGAAACGATCTTCGGCCGCCGGCGCTACCTGCCGGAGCTCAACAGCTCCGATCGCAGGCTGCGCGATATCGCCGAACGCGCGGCGCTGAACGCGCCGATCCAGGGATCCGCCGCGGATCTGCTGAAGGTCGCGATGCTGAACATTGCCAAGCTGCTGGCCGAGGGGAAGTACAAATCCCGGATGCTTTTGCAGGTGCACGATGAGCTGGTGCTGGAGATAGCCGCCGGTGAACTCGACGCGGTGCAGGAACTGGTGACGGGCGAGATGAGCCGGGCCGCCGAGCTGAAGGTCCCCTTGGACGTCCAGCCGGGCATCGGCAAGTCCTGGCATGAGGCCGAGCACTAAGAGCCCTGCTCCCGAAGCGAAGCAAACACCGAGGGGCAGGGGCATCTGATGGTGCACCTGCCCCTCGGTGCGAACCACTGTGCATGATGGAAGAGACGAACATGGAACAGCGCTCGCGCCGCTGGGCTTTGAAGGCCGGAGCCTTGGGCTTCGGGGCAGCCGCAGCGGGGCTGCTTAGCAGCTGCGCTGCACAGGTGCCCAAGGGTGCGTCGGAATCGATGGCTGCATCCTCGCCTGCTTCGACAACCAGTACCCCTGCAACCAACGCGCCCTCGTCCGTTGCCAGCCCCGCGCAGCAGTACCCCACGCGCGCGCAGATCATCGAGCAATTCAAGAATGCTCCGGCAGGCGAGTTCGGTTTGGAGGCCAAGGGGATCGAACTGGCGATGCCCACCGGGAAAAATAGGGTGGCGCTGACCTTTGACGCCTGCGGGGGAGCGCATGGTTCGGCTATCGACCATGCGCTGATCGATGCCTTGCGCGAGCGCGAGGTGCCCGCAACATTGTTCGTCAACCAGCGATGGGCCAGGAGCAACGGCAGATACTTGGCGCAGCTGGTAGACGATCCATTGTTTGAAATCGCAAATCATGGAACCTCGCATGTTCCATTGACCATAGATGGGCAAGCGGCCTACGGAATTTCCGGAACTCGTTCGGTGGGCGAAGCCTACGACGAGGTCATGGGCAACCAGCGGTATCTGAACGATGAGTTCGGGGTGGCGGCGCGGTTTTTCCGATCGGGCACCGCGCATATGGATGAGGTCTCAGCGGCGCTGTGCCGCCAGCTGGGACTGATCCCGATGAACTTCACGGTGAATCTGGATGCGGGCGCGACCTTCCCGGCAGCAACGGTGGCCGCACAATTTCAGTTGCTGAAGGACGGCGGCGTGGGGATCGGGCATTTCAACCAACCGGCGTCAGGCACGGCCCGGGGGATCGCTCGCGGACTGGCTGGTGCCCTCCAGGACGGACTGGAGTTCGTTAAGCTCTCCGAAGCCTGGTGAACCCCTTGCGCCGCACCGGCGCTAGCATAGACTGTGATCAGCCACATATTTCCTGCCGAGGAGCACGATGGAATTAGCAAGCAAGCCGAAGCTGGAAACCCGGACCTACCAGGCCACCGTCCGCAGCCCCGAGCTCGATGAATCGATCAAGCTGTTCCACCAGGCCACCGGGATCGGCTTCTATGAGCAGCTGCCCGAAGAGAACCAGTGGTCGAACTACCTGGATCTGACCTACGCGCTGAAAATGCGCTTTTCACTGGTGTTCGATCCAGCTGCCGAGCCGCACTCGCGACATGCCGCGCACCCGGTGCACACCTATGGCGCGTTCCCAGGGCTGCTCAATGCCGGCGGCCAGGCGCCCGTTGCAGCGCACAAGATTACTGCGGTCACGGTCGCTCCGAGCTATCGGCGGCGCGGAATCCTGTCGAGGCAGATCACTGCCGACCTGGCTTATGCCCAGCAGGCGGGATTCCCGATTGCGGCGTTGACCGCGTCGGAGGCGACCATTTACGGGCGGTACGGCTTCGAGCCAGCCACCTACCAAAGCCGATTCACGCTCAAGTGCGCCCACGGGGTCAAGCTGCGGGTGCAGGTGCCTGGACAGGTGATCGACATTGATCCGAAGCAGTTCGGGGCCGAGTATGCTGCGCTGGCCGTGCGTGCGCTGGAGCAAACCTTCGGTTCCGTGGACAGCACCGAGTACGACAACGGCTTCGCCCTGGGACGCTGGGACACTTGGGAGACCTTGGATAAGCCGAAGAACCTGCGCTTCGCCGCTTATTACGACGGCGCCGGCCAGCTCGGTGGTTTCGCCGCCTACAAGTTCGGCGGATGGGATGAGCCCAAGGCAAAGCTGGTCGTGCAAAAGCTGGTGGCCACGAGCGACGCCGCCCGCTTCAAGCTCTTCGAGTACCTGGGCAACCATGACCTGGTCGAGGAAGTGCACGGCCAAGGCCCTGTGGCGGATCCACTGCGCAATGTACTGGATAACGTGCGGGACTACCAGGTGCGTTCGATCGATGATGTGCTGTGGCTTCGGGTGCTTGACGTTGCCGCTGCCTTCGAAGCCCGCGGCTACCAGCGTGACGGCCGTCTGCTGTTGTGCGTGAATGATCCGATGAACCTGATCTCCGGAACCTACCTGTTCGACGTGTCCGATTCCCGCGCCACGGTGAGCCGAATCGAGGAAGGGCAGGCCGAATCCGATCTGCCGCGGGTGGCGCTGTCGGAGCGGGATCTGGCTGGACTGTATCTGGGCACTGTTCAGCTGGACCTCCTGCTTGCGTCAGGACGCGCTGAACTGGAAGGCGGAGGAACAGCAGGGCCGTGGCTGGACTTATTCAGCACGGCTTGCGAGGGATTCACTCCGCACGGTTTCTAGTGGGACGGGTCGCATTAACCGGCAGATATGACGAAGTTCACAAAACGCTTGCGAGGATGTTGGCGGGTTACGCTTTGACCCGCCGTGTGCTAGGCGCGTAGACTTGAACAGCGTGCCATGGCTTTGTTGTGTCCGCATTCATGTTCTACCCCCTTCGAAATTCCGGGACTTCCGGGGTTTCGACTGATCAAATCTATCCACATCGGAGTCCCTACTACATGACCATCACCTCGAACGAGAACAGCAGCGCACCAGTTGTCGCAATTAACGACATCGGATCCGCTGAGGACTTCTTGGCCGCAGTCGATGCCACCATCAAGTACTTCAACGATGGTGACCTCGTCGAAGGCACCGTCGTCAAGGTTGACCACGACGAAGTTCTGCTCGATATCGGTTACAAGACCGAAGGTGTCATCCCTTCCCGCGAGCTTTCCATCAAGCACGACGTTGACCCAGGTGAAGTTGTCACCGTTGGCGACAGCGTCGAAGCCTTGGTCCTGACCAAGGAAGACAAGGAAGGCCGTCTGATCTTGTCCAAGAAGCGCGCTCAGTACGAGCGTGCCTGGGGCGACATCGAGAAGATCAAGGAAGAAGACGGCGTCGTTACCGGTACCGTCATCGAGGTTGTCAAGGGTGGCCTCATCCTGGACATCGGCCTGCGTGGCTTCTTGCCAGCATCGCTCGTCGAGATGCGCCGTGTGCGCGACCTGGCTCCGTACATCGGCCAGGAAATCGAAGCCAAGATCATCGAGCTGGACAAGAACCGCAACAACGTTGTGCTTTCCCGCCGTGCATGGCTCGAGCAGACCCAGTCCGAGGTCCGCTCGACCTTCCTCAACAAGCTGGAAAAGGGCCAGGTTCGTCCGGGCGTCGTTTCCTCCATCGTCAACTTCGGTGCATTCGTGGACCTTGGCGGCGTAGACGGTCTCGTCCACGTTTCCGAGCTGTCCTGGAAGCACATCGACCACCCATCCGAGGTTGTCGAAGTTGGCCAGGAAGTCACCGTCGAGGTTCTCGAAGTCGATCTGGACCGCGAGCGCGTTTCGCTGTCGCTGAAGGCTACCCAGGAAGATCCTTGGCAGACCTTCGCCCGCACTCACGCGCTGGGCCAGGTTGTACCAGGTAAGGTCACCAAGTTGGTTCCATTCGGTGCGTTCGTTCGCGTCGAAGACGGCATCGAAGGCCTTGTCCACATCTCCGAGCTTGCAGTGCGCCACGTTGAACTGGCCGAGCAGGTTGTCTCCGTGGGCGACGAGCTGTTCGTCAAGGTCATCGACATCGACCTGGAACGCCGCCGCATCTCGCTGTCGCTCAAGCAGGCTAACGAAGGCGTGGACCCAGAGGGTACCGAATTCGATCCAGCTCTGTACGGCATGGCCGCAGAGTACGACGAAGAGGGCAACTACAAGTACCCAGAGGGCTTCGACCCAGAGTCGAACGAATGGCTCGAGGGCTTCGACACCCAGCGCGCCGCTTGGGAGGCACAGTACGCTGCCGCTCAGGAGCGTTGGGAAGCTCACAAGAAGCAGGTTGTTGCCGCAATCGCTGCCGACGCAGAAGCAGAGCCTGCTGCTGCCGGCGAAACTGCCGCAGCTGCTGCTCCAGCATCGTACTCCTCGGAGGCTCCAGCCACCGATGCAGGCACCCTGGCTTCGGACGAAGCACTGGCTGCCCTGCGCGAGAAGCTGACCGGCAACTAATTTCTGTTGCTGCGCTGAGCTTAGCGTCAAGCTAGGCAAGTACTGAGAGGAAAGGTCCAACCCGCTCCGGGTTGGGCCTTTCCTTCATTTAACTGCTCTTTTCCAGATGCGGTTCATCCAGGCTGCGTAGGGGGCGTATTGAAGATCAACCCAAAGGTGGAGTGCAAGCATAAAGTCCGGCCTATAGACTAAATCATTGTTAGCGGGTAGTCGAGGCCGGTGAGGATAAGCAATGGCTCAGTTGAAGGCGAGATACGCCTCGGAGGGAGTGCGGGCGGCGCAAAGCAAGCCTGTGCCGTTCTACTCGGTGACCGAGGAAGAGTGGCGCAGCATCCCGCGCGACATCCCCAATGTGATCGTCCTGCTCGCGAGCTGGCTGCCGCTGATCGCGTTGAACGTTTACCTGTTCCGCTTCGCCTACCGCGATCGGGAAGAGCTCGAACTGGGCGGACTGCTGACCTTCTCGGTGATCGCCGCATGCGTTGCGGTGATGTGGGCCGCCTGCCGGATCGCGCCCTGGCTGGCTTTGACGGCGACGGCCGCGCTGTATCTGATCCTGCAGCCAGTGGGTGTGCCGCAGCTGGTGCTGCTGGGCAGCGGCGCCTTCTTCGGGCTGCTGGCGCTGACGGGACTGTTCAATCAGCTGCGCTTTATCGCCAGGTTGCGTCGTTGGCGTGCTCTTTCAACCTCCACGGTCGATATTCCGCCCGAGCAGCGCTCGCGGTTGCACGCCTACCGGCAATTGCCGAAAACGTTGTGGTATCTGGCGCTGGGCTCGATGATCTACCCCTTGCTGAAGCTGGTCTGGCAGTTTTTCACCGATGCGAAGCAGGTGGTCAACGCGCTGGATCGGGATCGCATCGACTCCCTGGTCATCGGAGTCATGGCATTGGCTCTGTGCCTGGTCGTGGTGCTCGTGCGGTTCATCGAACAACGGCTGGCCGGGCACCTTGCACTGGAGATCCCGCTGGCCCGGGGATATGGACCGCTGAGTTTCACCGCGGTGGGCAAGGTGGTGCCGGCCGAGCCGCTGTCCGGGGGCGGATGCGACTGCACGGATCCGGGCCGGGAGCCCAAGACGCTGGAATACGGGCAATTCGCCGAATGCCTCGATAACTGCCGGGTGCATGGGATCGCGGCGGTTAATAACTTGAGCCCCGCCGAATTCTTGCGCGTGGCCGATCAGCCATGGGTCTGGGGCGAGCATGTCAGCGACCGTCTGGTGCGGCGCGGGGACCGGATGGTGATCGCCGGGCTCAGCGGCTGGGACTCGATGCCGGTGCGTTTGGAGGTGCGTACGGTGTTCGGCCAGGGCCGCCAAGCGGCCGCGAACTACCTGCCGCGCCGGGCCGCGGAACCGCGCAAACGCCAGACGCGTGGACTGCATTGGCGCGATGGAGCGGATAACACCATGCAGGTCGAACAGTTTGACCCGGCCGCACTGCCGGAGTTCGAGCGGATCTCCTTGGCTGGCGCCGGGATCGATGGCTATGCGGTGCGGGTGCGCAGCAAGCGGCCGTTTATCTGCGGGCACCCGGTAGGCTAGGCCGCGCGGCGGGCATTGATGCTGTTGCGTTGCGGAGTCTGCGTCGGATCGACGAATTTGGGCAGGATGACCTGCGGGACGCCGCCGTTGGAGGCAACCTTCAGCACTCCGGCATGCACGTCGTGATGATGCCCGGTGCACAGGCAGCAGCCCAGGTACACCGCGGTGGGTCCACCGTTTGACCACCACCAGATGTGGTGGAGTTCGCAGTGCTCGGGCGGCACGGTGCAACCGGGCACAATGCAGCCACGGTCTCTGGCTTTGATCGCCCGGCGCATGTACTTGGGGAAGTTTCGTTGTTCGCGGCCGATGTCCAGGATTTCTCCGCGGCCGCCGAGCACCAGGGGAATGATCTTCGCTTTGGCCAGGGCCTGTCTCAGGTCGGTGGGCCGCATTTCAAAGCCGCTGTCGGTCACCCCGTGGGTTTTGGCCAATCCGGTCAGCTCCGCCAAGGTCAGATGGACCATGATGGTAGGCTGAACCACCGGGATCTCGAGGTCCGCCGGGGCGAGCGCCTCGCCGGGTGTGCCCGCGGAGGGCTTCTGCGCGGTGCGGGCGGTCAGCAGCCGGCTGAGCTTCTGGCTATTGACCGTCAACAGGTTCATCAGCCCCTGCAGTCGGCGCCGGGCGACCGTCGCCTCCACCAGCGGGTTCCAGGTGCTCGCCGCGGCCTGTTCGTCGGAGACGAAATCCGGGTGCTCCGGGATGGTGCCCGATGCGTGGGCCGATTCGACTTGGCGGCTGGCGGCGCCGGCCTCGGTGCGCGGATTGTCCGCCTGCGAAAGCAGCGATTCGAAGGCATCGGCGTCCAAGGCGGAGAGCCGGACCTGGTAGACGATGAGCCCATCCTTTTCACCCTGGCGGTAGATTCCGGCAGCCGACTCCGGCTCGAGCTCGGCAGCAGTGGCCTTGGCGGATTTGATCAGCTGGTTCAACTTCTTGGACCGGGTTTTCGGTTCCGGCTCCTCCAGCAGTTCCACGGCGGCTTCTTCGACCAGCTGCCCGCTGGCATCCTGCGCACAGGCCGTGCCGGGTGCGTCGAATTCTCCCGGAACCGGTTCGAGCTTATGCAGCCGGCGGGCGGCGCTCAGCGTTTCGCGCGGGTCGGCGCCGCGGGTCGCGAAGCGTTGGGCGAGGCGGGGGAATTGCGCCGGGTAGCGGTTTCCCTGCTGGTCGAATTGGCAGATGACCAGGTGCGCGTCCTCCACCCGGCGGCGGGCCTCGAAAATGTCGAGGTTCAGCCAGGCGGCGAGGAGTTCCGTCGCGCCCTTGTAGCTGGGGCGGGACTCGGCGAATGCCGGGGCGGTGGCGTAGTCGATGGCCTGCGCGCGCAGCGCGTCGAGGGTGGCGATGTCCAAGCGGTGCGCGCCGCTGGCTTCGACCAGGTGGGCGCAGTGGGTTTGGGTGCGGACCGCCTCATGGGCCAGCCGTTCGGTGTGCGTGCTCAGGGCCAGCGCGGCCCGCGGGTCGGTGAGCGTGGTGCTGGCGGTGCGCAGGGCGGGCAGGATATCGGCGGCGAGCGAGGACAGGGCCAGCAGCTCGGGGGTGGAAAGTTCCCCCGAGCCGGCCAGCTGCGCTTGCAGATCCGCGACGGTCTGCTCGATCCTCGTACTCATGGCTCCAGTGTGCCCGGGGCGCGGTCCGAAGCGCGCGGCCGGGTTCCGGGGTGTGGATAAGGTCAGCGGCGGCGAACGGAGCGGGTGACGGTGAAGGTGGAGTTGCGGGCGAGCTGCTCGGTGGGGCCGATGCGCCGGGCGAGCTCGCCGCGGTAGCGCAGGTGCGAGTTGAAGACGCAGAGCAGGATCCCGCCCTCGGCCAGCACGCGGGCCGCCTCGTCGATCAATTTCAGCGCGATGCCGGCGTGGACCGTGTTCCCGATGTGGAAGGGCGGATTGAGCGTGACCAGCGTGGCGCTGGCCGCGGGGTGCCGGGCCAGGCCGTCGTCCTGCACGGCGCTGATCCGTCCTTCGAGCCCATTGGCGGCGGCCGAAAGCCGGGTGGAGGCGACCGCCGAGGCCGAATGATCCGAGGCGTCCACGCGCAGCGCGCGGTGGGTGAGCGCGGCGTAGACTCCGATGGAGCCGTTGCCGCAGGCCAGATCGAGCAGCGTGGCATGGTCGGAGAGCTCCGGCAGGTTCTCCAGCAGCAGCCGGGTGCCCGGGTCCAGGCGTTGCGCGCCGAAGGTGGCCGCCCCGGCGCGCAGGGTGAATTCGGTCCCGTTCACCGAATGCGTGGCCGCGAGCGGGTAGGCGCCCGACGGTGCCCCGGGCAAGGGGGTGTGCACGGTGAGCACGCGGGCCTTCTGCCGGGCGTGCGAGACCTCCAGGGCGGCGAAGCGCTTGGCCAGCAGCTCGTTCATCGTGCGGTTCATATGCTTGAGCATGCCGCCGGCGTGCACGATGGTGTGCGCGTCGCACTGTGCGGCGATGGCGGCGGCCTGCTCCTCGAGCACATCCAGCCCGCGCGGCAGGCAGAGCAGCACCAGGGTCGCGCCGCGGGCTACCTCATCGAGCGCGCGGAATTCCAGACGGTCCGCCCAGTCCGGGGCCAGCCGTTGCAGGTTCGCGCTGATCGCCCGCGCGGAGGTCAGCGAGTCGGTGTGCACCTGCACCCGGCTTGCGCCGGAGGCCAGCGCCCCGAGGGCCAGCGCGCCGTAATGGTCCCCGATCACGGCCACCGTTTCCGGCCAGTGCGTGACGGTGTCCAGGATCAGCCGGTCCGCGGCATCGGCGGCGAAGAGGTTCTCCGCCTCGATATCGGGCCAGCGGCGCAGCTGCGCCAGGAGTTCGCGGCTCATAGGTCCACCCATCTGGTGTCGATCGGGCGCAGCATTCCGGCGCCGGAGGTCAGTGTGGCGATGGCGGTGCGCAGCGCCTGGGCGTCACCGGGCTCGTCGTTGATGCCGATACGCAGCACCGCGTCGGTCTCCCGCCAGAGCGTGTCGCCCAGCTGGTAGCCGGCGGAGCGCAGCTCGTTTTCCCAGCGGGCGGCCAGCGCATGCGCGGCGGGCAGCTCGAAGAGGCGCAGCCGTTGGCGGGTGCGCAGGGCCGCGTGGTTCAGCGCCTGGGAGACGGAGTCGGAATAGGCGCGGACCAGGCCGCCGGCGCCGAGCTTGATGCCGCCGAAGTAGCGCACGCAGACGGCGAGGACATCGGAGAGGTCAGCGCCCTGCCCGGTATCGCGTTTGGCCAGCGCCTCGAGCATCGGGATTCCGGCGGTGCCCGAGGGCTCGCCGTCGTCGTTTGAACGCTGGGTCATCCGATCCGGGCCGATGATGAACGCGCTGCAGTGGTGGCGGGCGTCGAAATGGGTTTTGCGCAGCGCCGCGAGATGCGTCCGGGCGGCGGCCTCGGATTCGACGCGGAAGAGGTAGGTGATGAAGCGCGAACGCTTGATCTCGACCTCGTGCACGCTGTCGCCGCCGAGCGTGGTGTAGCGGGTGGCGGCCGAGTCGTTGGTGTTCATCGTACTTAGTTTATAGGGTGGTAGACATGATCCATGTGGGACTGACCGGCGGCGTGGCTTCCGGCAAATCGGCAGTGGCGGCGCGTCTGGTGGAACTCGGCGCGGTGCTGATCGACGCGGACAAGCTCGCCCGGGAGGTTGTTGCGCCCGGAACGCCGGGCCTGGAGGCGATCCGGGCGGCCTTCGGGGAGGGCGTTTTCGCCGCCGACGGGTCGCTGGACCGTGCGGCGCTCGGTGCGCTGGTCTTCGGCGACGAGGCCCAGCGGCGCAAGCTCAACGCGATCGTGCACCCGCTGGTGCGCGCCCGGGCGCAGGAGCTGCGCGCGGCCGCGGGGCAGCAGGCGATCGTGGTGGAGGACATTCCGCTGCTCGCCGAATCCGGGCAGGCGCAGGATTTTGACACCGTCATCGTCGTGCAGGCCCCCCGCGCGGAGCGGATCCGCCGGATGATCGAGGACCGCGGGTGGACCCGGGCGGATGCCGAATCCCGGATGGCCGCCCAGGCCAGCGACGCGCAGCGTGCGCAGATCGCCGATCATCTGCTGCATAATGAGGGGACACTCGAAGAGCTCCGCGCCCGGGTGACCGAACTATTTGAGAAGGAACTGCGCCGCTGATGCTGAAAATTTCGAAGTGGACGATGCTGGCGAGCTTCGCGCTCGCGCTGGTGCTCTGGCTGGGCTTCGGGGGCCGGGCGGAATATGTTGCCTCCAATGGCCCCTACTCGCCGGTGGTGTATCTCTCCGGCTGGATCGCCCTGCTCGGGCTGATCGCCGCCACGGCGCTGACCGTTGGGTTCTTCGGCGCGCAGATCCGCCGGACCGCGGCGCGCAATGCGGTGCGCACCGGCACCCGGCTGGGCCGCGGCAGGTAATTTCGCGATCGGCATGCCCCCAAGCGTAGGCGAGTGTCGGTGCGCCTCGTTATGCTGGAGGCATGAGCCTTGCACAGCCGATCAAGCGCGTCGTCGCCCCCTTCGAAGTCGTCAGCGAATACACCCCCGCCGGAGATCAGCCCACCGCCATCGCGGAGCTGACCCAAAGGCTCAACGGCGGCGAGAAGGACATCGTGCTGCTCGGCGCCACCGGAACCGGCAAGTCGGCGACCACCGCCTGGCTGGTGGAGCAGGTGCAGCGCCCCACCCTGGTGCTGGTGCAGAACAAGACGCTCGCCGCGCAGCTGGCCAACGAATTCCGCGAGCTGATGCCGAATAACGCGATCGAGTACTTCGTCTCCTACTACGACTACTACCAGCCCGAAGCCTATGTCGCGCAGACCGATACCTTCATCGAAAAGGATTCCTCGGTCAACGAGGAGGTCGAGCGGCTGCGCCACTCGGCGACCAACTCGCTGCTCACCCGCCGGGACGTGATCGTCGTCGCCACGGTGTCCTGCATCTACGGGCTGGGCACCCCAGAGGAGTACGTGGAGGGCATGGTCACGGTGCGCCGGGGCGAGGAGCTGAACCGCGACGCGATGCTGCGCCAGTTCGTGGCCATGCAGTACACCCGAAATGACATGGACTTCCACCGCGGCACCTTCCGGGTGCGCGGGGACACCGTGGAGATCATCCCGATGTACGAGGAGCAGGCGCTGCGCATCGAGTTCTTCGGCGACGAGGTGGAGGCGATCTACACGCTGCACCCGGTGACCGGGGAGGTCATCCGCGAGGAAACCGAAATGTACATCTTCCCGGCCAGCCACTATGTCGCCGGCGCCGAACGCATGCACAAGGCGATCAAGACCATCGAAGACGAGCTGGCGGCGCGGCTGAAGGAGCTGGAGTCGCAGAATAAGCTCGTCGAGGCCCAGCGCTTGCGCATGCGCACCACCTATGACCTGGAAATGATGGAGCAGATGGGCTTCTGCAACGGCATCGAGAACTATTCACGGCATATCGACGGCCGCGAGTCGGGCAGCGCCCCGCACTGCCTGATCGATTATTTCCCCGATGACTTCCTGCTGGTGATCGACGAGTCGCATGTGACGGTGCCGCAGATCGGCGCCATGTACGAGGGGGATATGTCGCGCAAGCGCAACCTGGTGGAGCATGGCTTCCGGCTTCCCTCGGCCATGGACAACCGCCCGCTGAAGTGGGATGAATTCCTCGAGCGCGTCGGGCAGACCGTGTATCTTTCGGCCACCCCGGGCAAGTACGAGCTGGGCAAGGCCGATGGCTTCGTGGAGCAGATCATCCGTCCCACCGGGCTGATCGACCCGGAGATCATCGTCAAGCCCACCAAGGGGCAGATCGATGACCTGCTCGACGAGATCCGCGTGCGCGTGGCCCGCAATGAGCGCGTGCTGGTGACCACGCTGACCAAGCGGATGGCCGAGGACCTGACCGACTACCTCACCGAGCACCAGATCCGCGTGCAGTACCTGCACTCGGATGTGGATACGATCCGCCGCGTGGAGCTGCTGCGCGAATTGCGCATGGGCTCCTTCGACGTGCTGGTGGGCATCAACCTGCTGCGCGAGGGCCTGGACCTTCCCGAGGTGTCGCTGGTGACGATCCTGGATGCGGACAAGCAGGGCTTTTTGCGTTCGGCGACCAGCCTGATCCAGACGATCGGCCGTGCCGCGCGCAACGTGTCCGGCCAGGTGATCATGTACGCGGACAAGGTCACCGATGCGATGGAAAAGGCCATCGAAGAAACCAACCGGCGCCGGGAGATCCAGCGGGCGCACAACGAGAAGCATGGGATCGACCCGACCCCGTTGCGCAAGAAGATCGCCGATATCACCGATCAGCTGGCCCGCGAGGATGCCGACACCCAGGAGCTGCTGAGCAACAACCGGTTGGCCAAGGACGCCAAGCGCAAGGCCGCGCCGATCCGCAAGGATGGTCTGGCCGCCGCGCCGGCGGAGGACCTGCTCGGGCAGATCGAGCAGATGACCGAGCAGATGCATGCGGCGGCCGCCGAGCTGCAGTTCGAGCTGGCCGCGCGCATTCGCGACGAGGTGGGGGAGCTGAAGAAGGAACTACGCCAGATGAAGGACGCCGGGCACGCTTAACACAATGTTAATCAGCGCCGTCCGTGTACCCTCTGACTAGCGTGGATGCAGGCGCTGGAGGTGCAGGAAGGGTGGTGGCGCGGCAGTGGGGTGCCCCGCCCGGGGCGCGCGCTAGACCGCCTGTAGGCTACAATTGAATCTCGTACGTAGGGGAGTATCCCAAATGCTGTGAACGTCAACACGCGGACCATCGAAGTTTCGCCGGGCGCAGCAGCCGAACACGAATTGATTTGTGACGGCGGAGAGACTTGCGAATCTTTGTCCTACCCTTACGACGAAAGGCTGCTCTTCTGTGGGCACTACAGGGTTAACTATCCAATTTGAAATCATTGCCTTGGTGGCGCTGTGCGTCATCCTGCTGCTTGATTTGTTGTACGTCGTGCGTCGACCGCACGAACCATCGATGAAGGAAGCCGGGCTTTTTGTCGGTTTCTACATCACCTTGGCGCTGATCTTCGGCGGCATTGTCTGGTGGCAGGCTGGCTCCCAGATCGGCCAGGAGTTCTACGCCGGCTGGATTACCGAGTACTCGTTGTCCATCGACAACCTGTTCGTCTTCATCATCATCATGACCCGCTTCGCGGTGCCGCGTAAGTACCAGCAAGAGGTGCTGATGTTCGGCATCATCATCGCACTGGTGCTGCGTGCGATCTTCATTCTCGCCGGCGCGGCCATGATCGAGCACTTCTCCTGGGTCTTCTACATCTTCGGCGCCTTCCTGCTCTGGACCGCTTGGCACCAGCTCAAGGACGACGATGAGGATGAGGGCAGCGAAAACGGCCTGGTCAAGAAGCTGACCAGCAAGATGCCATTCGCCAAGGAGTACGACGGCAACAAGCTGCGCACCGTGGTAAACGGCAAGAAGTTGTTCACTCCAATGGTCATGGTCTTCATTACCATCGGCATGACCGACCTGCTGTTCGCGGTCGACTCCATTCCGGCGATCTTCGGGCTGACCGATTCGGCATTCATCGTCTTCACCGCGAACATCTTCGCGCTGATGGGCCTGCGCCAGCTGTACTTCCTGCTTGGCGGCTTGATGAACCGCTTGGTCTTCCTGAAGCACGCACTGAGCTTCATCCTGGCCTTCATCGGCGTCAAGCTCGTATTCCACGCCTTGCATGAGAACGAGCTGCCGTTCATCAACGGCGGCCAGCACATCGACCTGCCATGGCTCGACATCAGCACCTCGCTGTCGCTGATCGTCATCCTGGCGACCATCGTTATTGCCACGGTGCTCTCGCTCTGGACCCCATTGGGCCGCAACGCGGCCGCCAAGGCCGAGGCTGCGGAGGCCGAAAAGGCTGCTTCCAATGCTTCGATCGAACGCGATCAGGACTCGGGCAAGTAGTCCGAACCCGAATCGGGAAATCACCCGCCGTATTCCATCCTCACCGATGGAATACGGCGGGTTTTCTGTTCTCTGGGTAACATAAAGCCGCAATTTACATAGGTGGCCTATGTAAATCTGCTAGGTTGTACTTGTGACAAGCGAAGAAGATCCCCTGGCCGGCCTCGCGGGAGGCCTGACGCTCTTTTCCGGGGCGATGTCCCGGCTGCTCGGCCAGGCCGCTGGCGACGGGCGGTCGGTCACCGCATGGCGGGTGCTCTCGGTGCTCCACCGGCAGGGACCGCAGCGCGTGGGGGATCTGGCCGTGCAGCAGCGCATCGCCCAACCGAGCATGACCGGGTTGGTGATGCGCCTGGAAAAGGACGGACTGGTGCAGCGTGCCGCCGATCCGCAAGACGGCCGCGCCTCGCTTGTCTCGGTGACCGAGCTCGGGGTAGAAGAGCTCACGGCGTATAGGCAACGGGCGATCAACGCGTTGACCGGCAGCATCGAAGCGATGACCGAGCCGGAGCGGGAGACGCTCAACCGGGCGCTGCCGCTGCTCGAGCGCATGGTGCTGGAACTGGCCGAAAACCTGGATCGCTAGCCCCGCGCCGCACCTGCCAAAACAACTAATAATTCGCAGAAGCTGGCTTTATGACGAAAAATACTCAACCGCGCAATCCGCTGTTGCACCAACCAAAATCCGTGTGGGCCATCGCCTTCGCCTGCATGGTCTCGTTCATGGGAATCGGGCTGGTCGATCCGATCCTTCCGGCGATCAGCCGAGACCTGGACGCCACGGCCTCGCAAACCATGCTGCTGTTCACCAGCTACCTGTTCATCACCGGGTTGGCGATGTTCTTCACCAGCTGGGTCTCCACGCTGATCGGCGTGAAGCAGACCCTGCTCGGCGGACTGGTGCTGATCGTGCTCTTCGCCGCGCTGGCCGGGGCCAGCGGCTCGATCAACCAGATCCTCGCCTACCGCGCCGGTTGGGGACTGGGCAATGCGCTATTCATCTCCACGGCCCTGGCCGCCATCGTCGGCGCCGCCAGCGGTGGCAGCCGGCAGGCGATCGTGCTTTACGAGGCGGCGCTGGGCGTGGGCATGGCGGTGGGGCCGCTGCTGGGCGGGGTGCTCGGCAGCCTGTCCTGGCGCGGACCGTTCTTCGGCACCGCCTCGCTGATGGCGATCGGACTCATCGCGATCCTCGCATTCCTCAGCTTGCCGGACAAGCCCGCGGGCCAGCTGAAGATCTCCCCGTGGGCAAGCTTTGCGGCCCTGCGGAATCCCGCCCTGCGCACCATGGCGCTCACCGCGGTGCTGTACAACTTCGGGTTCTTCGTGCTGCTGGCCTATTCGCCCTACCCGCTGGAGGCCGCCGCCAAGACGCAGGGAATCGAATTTGGCGCCGCGGAACTTGGTTGGGTGTTCTTCGGCTGGGGACTGTCGCTGGCGATCACCTCGGTGCTCGTCGCCCCGTTGCTGACCCGGCGTTTCGGCCTGCGCCCCATCATGTTTGCCGCGCTGAGCCTGCTGGGACTGCTGCTCGCCTCGATGGCGGTGTTGCACACGCAGCTGAGCGCGCTCATCGCGCTGATCGTCGTCGCCGGCCTGGTGCTGGGCATCCTCAACACCGCGCTGACCGAGGCGGTGATGGAAGCCACCGAGCTGCCGCGCAACGTGGCAAGCTCCACCTACTCGGGAGTGCGTTTCCTGGGAGGAGCGATCGCCCCTGCGGTGGCCGGACCGATCGCCGCGGCCATGGGGGCCGGCGCGCCCTACTGGTTCGGCGCCGCCGCCGTGTTCGCCTCGATCCTGGTGCTGGGACTGCTCGGTGGGCACCTGTCCCACCTCGGCGCCGGGGCGCACACGGGGCCCGAGGAAATAGCTGCCGCCGATACGGTGGCTCCCACCGGTTCGACCCGCTAGCCGGGCTTAAAACGATGCTGGGGCCTGACTTACCACTTAAGGTAACTCAGGCCCCAGCCGTGTTTAACTGATACTTAGTTCGTCGGAGTGAGGATGATGCGCAGTGGCGCGAGCAGCGCCTCTTCCTCGGCCGGCAGCCCGAAGGTCTCCGCCAACATCACGATGAATGCTCCGCCCATGGTGGGGTGCAGCATGTGGTGGTTGGTGTAGATCAACGGGATTTCATCTTCGTCCTCTTCGGGGTCCACTTCGTAGGCCTCGGTATCGATGGGACGTGCCAGAACCAAATGGTCGCCGTTCTCAACGAACAGCAGCTCGTAGCGGTAGCCATCCTCGTAGAGCAGCACACTGTTCGGCTTGTCCGAGGGGCCGAAGTACTCGGGGTGCTCGGCCACGAAAGGCAGTTCGGAAACTTCCTGCCAATTCTGCGCCAGGTTCACGAAGTCGGTGAGCCGTTCGGCGAAGTCCTCGGCGGTGAGCGGGAACTCCGGGTCGAAGGTATAAACCGGCTCGAAATCAGCGTCCGAATCATCCAGTGCGGAGGTCGTGGCGAAAATTGCTTCACCATGCAGAACCAGAGCGAAGTCAATTTCGGACTCGACGAACTTGTAGACCAACGCGTCCTCTTCGGCGCGATCGATCGTCATGTTGTATGGCAGGTGTGCGGCTGCGATGATGCCGTCAAATTCTTCGACCTTCGAGACCAGATCGTCTGGAACATCGACACCATTAGTATTGTTTCCCATAGTGTTCCTTTCGACCTATATATCGGGCTAGCTGCCCTTGAGCGAAAACCTAGCACGCGCGGCGTGCGCGAACAGCATCCGCCACACCAGTTGCACCAAGGCCCGCCAAAGCGAAGGCGCCAAGCAACTTCGAGGTTGGTTGGCGCCTTTGCTTGTGTGCCAGTCTAGCCACCGCGGAGCACCGGCGATAGTGCTCAGTCGCCGGCCGCTGCGGCTTCCGGGTCTTCCCCGTTAGTCATCGCCAGCAGCCGGCGGAAGATGGCCGGACCGTCATCGCCGATTCCGTCGTGGTGGAAATCCTCGGTGACCCAGGGTTGCAGGCCCTTGACTTGGGAAGCGGTGCGCAAGGACAGTTCGCGGTCGACATAGACGTCATCGTGGTAGACGGCGGCCGCGACCGGGACGGTGTTGCGCGCGAGCACGTCGAGGTCGTAGAGCGGGCCGAAATGTTCGTGCTCGGCTAAAATCCGCGCCACCTCTTCGAGCGGGCGCAGCGCGGGATCTTCGGTGAAATGCCAGCGGTAGACCATCTCACCGGTGAGCAGCGGGGTGTCCGCCTGCTCGGCGAAGTCCGGATACTCCTCCAGTACCTGCTCCGCGGCCCGCTGGGTCGCCGAACCTTGGGCGTAGATGGTTTCGTGCATCAGCGCGTAGAGCGGATTGGCGGCGAAGGAGGCCTGGGCGTACAGGGCGGACAGGAAGGCATCCGAGAGCCGGGGGCCTCCCGGAGTCGGTGCGAAGGCCTCCTCGAAGACGTGGTGCAGCAGGTGCACGCGGGTGTTGCCGCCTAGGAACATGCCGAGCATCTGCACCAGCTGCACCGTGACCTTGCGCCCGTCGGGCAGCAGCTCGTCGTCATTGTGCCGCAGGTGCTCGTAGATCCTGTGCAGGGTCTCGAAGTCTTGCGGGTACCAGGAGAAGTATTCGCGGTTGCGTTCGGCCATGCGCTGGTAGGTGGCCCGGTACACGGTCTGCGCATCGGCATCCAGGGAGGCGAGCCCGCCGGTGACCAGGCTGCGTTCGAGGGATTCGGGGAACATCGACAGGTAGGTCAGCGTGCAGAACCCGCCGTAGCTCTGCCCGAAGGTGCTCCACTTCTCGATGCCCAGCTGCTCACGCAGCGCCTCGGCGTCGCGCACGATCGAGTCGGCGCGGAAATGCGTGAGGTAGCGCGCTTGGGCGGCCGCGTCGCCCCGCAAACCCAGCGTCTGGTGGTTCGCCGGGGTGGACAGGCCGGTGCCGCGCTGATCGAGCAGCAGCACCCGGAAGTGCTTGACCGCTTCGGCCAGCCAGCCGGACAGGGAGCCGGGGCGCGGGGCTTTCCCGCCCGGGCCGCCCTGCAGGAACAGCAACCATGGCTTGCCCGCATCGGTGCTGATTTCGCGGGCGAAGACGGTGATCTTCTCCCCGCCTGCGGTCCCATGCTCCAGCGGGACTTCGATGCGGTGCTCGGTGACGTCCATGCCGCGGTAGTGAATCATCGGGCCATCTCCTCTAGTGCGGGGCCGTCCAGGCGGCGGGTGCTCCAACCGTCCATGGTGGAGGAATGAATCGAATCGTAGAAGGCGATCGCCGGGGCGTTCCAGTCAAGTACCGCCCACTCCAGCCGGCGGTAGCCGCGCGCCACGCAGATCTGCGCCAAGGTTCTGAGCAGCGCGGTGCCGGTGCCCTTGCCGCGCTCGCTTTCCTGCACGTACAGATCCTCCAGGTGGATGCCGTGGCGTCCTTCCCAGGTGGAGTAGGTCGGGAACCACATCGCGATTCCGACAAGCTGCCCGGACTCGTCCTCGGCGACGTGGGTGAAGACCTTCGGATCCTCGCCGAAGAGGTGTTCTTCCAAGTCCGCGACCGTGTTCTTCACGGCGTCTGGTTCTTTTTCATACACCGCCAGCTCGTGGATCAAGTCGAGGATTCGCGGGCAGTCCGCAAGGCGCGCTTCTCTGATTCGTGACATGTGCTTAAGCTTACCGCCGTCGTGCGGCTATAACGTCGGTGACCAGTCCTAAGGTGGAATCCATGATGGGTGGACACCACGCCATGAGCGGCGCAGCCGCATGGCTAGCAATAACAACTCCGGTGACCGTTGGATCCGTGAACCTGGGATTCGGCGCATTGCACATGGAGCGGTGGGAAACCCTCGCCGGGGCGATCGTCTGCGCCGGGGCGGCCCTGCTGCCCGACGCCGACCATCACAACGCCACGATCGCCCGTTCCCTGCCGCCGATTTCCAATATCCTCGCGCGGATCATCGGGAAGGTCGCCGGCGGCCACCGCAACGGGACGCACTCGATCCTGGGCATCTTGTTCTTCATTTTTGTGGCCTGGCTGGCCGACTCGTGGTCGATGGAAGTGTCCCAGCTCGGGGTGGTGTATCCCGGCGCAGCGCTCTTTGCGATCCTGCTGATTTCCTTCGCGGTGAAAAGCGTGAAATTCATGCCGCCCTTGCTGTGCTGGGTGATTGCCCTGGCCGCCGGGGCGTTTGTCGGCATGAACGCTCCGCTCGAACGGGCCTGGTTCCCGCTGGCGGTCACCGCCGGGGTGATCGTGCACATTCTGGGGGATATGCTCACCATCGGCGGGTGCAACTTGCTGTGGCCGATCAAGATCGGTGCCCCGCGGTGGTTCCGCAGAATACCGGTCATCGGGGACTGCTGGAAAGCTAACGGGCGGGTCGCCTTGCCGATCCTCGCCGAAACCGGTTCGAAGGCCGAATGGATCCTTGCCAGCCTGATGACATCCTATGTGGCCATAGCGATCATCTTGGCTTAGCGCGTGCGCTCGTACTCGATGATGCTCACTCCGGAATCAAAGGTCCGAGTGCGCACCGGGACAAAGGGCAACGCGGCGTAGCCGGCGGCACCGAACAACGCGATTCCCGAGCCGAAGACCAGCGGGTGGCGTTTGAGGATGAGCGTGTCGATTTCCTCGCTGAGCGCTCCGGCCAATTGCCCGCCGCCGCAAAGGTAGATATCTAGCCCGGCATCCTGTTTCAATTCGCGTACCTTGCCCACCGGGTCGCCGGTGAGTTCAATGTGCTCCGGGACCGTGCGCGCGGAACGCGAGACCACAATCTGCCGAAGATGGGTGTAGGGGCTGTCGAGGCCGCCGTAGATTTCGGGATTGTAGGTATTCCAGCCCATCAGCACGGTGTCGAATTTGGTACCCGGAGCGCTGGTTCCAAGGGCCTGGTGAATATGTGCGGGTACCGCGTCGGCGTATTCGCCAAGGATCGGTTGCATGTGGTCTCCCTCGGTGGGAAACGCCGCAAAACCGCCATCGGGCGCCGCGATATAACCATCCAGGCTCACCGCCACATAGTAAACAAGCTTTCGACCCATCGCGCACACCCTTCTTCGAACCGGTTCTCGGCCCGGTAATTTTCACATGCTAACACGCACGGAATACGGCCGCTAGGGAACCGGGCCTGGGCGGTGTGCCCAGAGTGAAAGCCCTTTGTTGTGGCCTCTGCCACTGCTGTACTTGGGAGCATGAAACTTCTTGTGCTTGGCGGAACGATGTTCCTATCGCAGTACGTTGCCCAATTCGCGTCGGATGCCGGGCACCGGGTCACTTGCGCGGCCCGCGGGGAAAGCGGGGTGGCTCCGCAGGGCTGCGAGTTCATTTATTGGGACCGGAACGAGCCGGCGCCAGTCGAACTCACCGCCGGGCAATTCGACGCGGTGATCGATGTCTCGCGAACCCCGGCGCACGTACGCCGGGCCACGCAAGAGCTCCGCGCCGATCATTGGGTCTTCGTGTCCACCATCTCCGTGTATGCCGATCTGTCGCACCCCGGCGGAACACCAGCCGACACCAAACTATTCGAACCGCTGGAAAGCGACGGCGGGCAATCAACGGCCGAATCCTATGGGGCGATGAAGGTTGCCTGCGAGCAACTCATTGGAGAACTTCACGCGCCGGCCGCGATCATCCGGCCGGGACTGCTCATCGGGCCCGAGGATCCCACCGGCAGGTTCAGTTATTGGCCGGAGCATGCGGCGCGCAGCCTAGCGGACGGCTTGGAACTATTGGTGCCGCTTGCCGCCGAAGACCCGGTGCAGGTACTGGACGCGCGCGATCTGGCAACCTGGCTCATCGAGCTCGCCGAGAATAAATCCACCGGAACCTTTGACGCGGTGGGCCCGGCAACTTCGCGCCGCGAATTCATCGCGCAGATCTTCGAGGCGCTGGAAGGCGAGCCAAGGGTGCACTGGGCCGATGCTGCGTCGCTGCACGAGCAGGGCGTGGTGCCATGGAGCGGGGAACGCTCGCTTCCGCTGTGGCTTCCGGATCCGGCGGTGGCCGGCATGCTTGATCGCGATCATCGTCCGGCTCGGCAAGCGGGGCTGCGCACCCGGTCCTTAGCGCGGACTAGTCTTGACACGCTTCAATGGCTCAACGGAACAGACCGCGCACGGACCGGTCTGAGTCGTGAAGAGGAGGTAGGCGTCCTGGAAAATTTGGCCGCCGCCGCGCGCGGAACCAGCCGCTAGGCCACGCGCCGTAGCGAACCGCGTATTTTAATTATTCCCCGGACGGGGCGGTTCGCCGGTTTAGGGCTGAGGCAACCCTTGCGCCTGGGACCGTGGTTTCCAGCTCTGGTACAGCAACCACGTACCCGCAACAGTCAATGCCACCTGCAGCAGCGTGGCCAGCAGACCTTCGGCGGTGAACAGCACCGCGTGATTGCTAATGAGACTCAGCCATGCGAGGAACATGACGAAACTGCCGATCTTGCGCAGCCTGATTGGATTCATGGGACAAACAATACCGTCGAATCCACGCAAAAGGTTAGCCGTGACAGGTTAATTTCCGCCGAATTTTTTTCGGCTGCGTTTGACCGTGGGCAAGTACCCGCTAGAGCTATCTGATAGCCGGCCGGACTAGGAGATATGGAAAAACCTTGCTGCTATAAAAGTGGCGGTTCTCATGCACCTGCATCAGGTACATGACAACCGCCACTAGGTGAGCGAAAGGCAAGGCAATCGACTGCCGCGAAGAACTAGTCCATCCGACCGACCGCGGTGACCGTGACTACCGGGGCGCCGAGTTCATCGGAGTCGTCCAAGGAGATGGTGGCGTTGATTCCCCAGTCATGGTGCTCTTCCGGATCGGCGAAGATCTGGCGGACCTCCCAGATCCGGTTCGGCTTCTCGGTGACCACAAATAGGTTCGAGCCGCGGCCGTTCGGGCCGTCATCGATGTCCTCGTGTTCCTCGAAGTAGTCATCCATGGCCTCGGCCCAGTCATCGGCAGCAAAACCGCTATGCCCATCGAGTTCGCCCAAGGCCTGATCTTGTTCATCGGCGAAGAGCTTGACCCGGCGGAACATCTCGTTGCGAACCATCACGCGGAAGGCACGCATATTCGTGGTGAGCCTCTCCGGGGCAGGGGGAGTGATCTCGGTTTCTTCGTGCAGCTCGCCGCGCGAGAGCTCCTCCCATTCGTCGAGCAGCGAAGAGTCAATCTGGCGGATCAATTCGCCCAGCCATTCGATGAGGTCTTCGAGGTCTTCGCGCAGCGAATCCTGCGGGACGGTCTGGCGCAGGGCCTTGTACGCATCGGTGAGGTAGCGCAGCAGCACACCTTCGGAGCGAGCCAGCTGGTAGTACTGGACGAAGTCCGAGAAGCCCATGGCGCGTTCGTACATGTCGCGCACGACGGACTTGGGCTGAAGCTCGAAGTCCGCCAACCAGGGGGCACCGGAACGGTACTGCTCGAAGGCCGCCTCGAGCTTCTCCGCCAGCGGCTGCGGGTAGGTGACCTCATCCAGGGCCGCCATGCGCGCGTCGTAGTCCAGGCCTTCGGCCTTCATCGCGGCAATTGCCTCGCCGCGGGCCTTCTTCTCCTGGCCCGAAAGCACCTGGCGCGGCTTCTCCAAGGTCGCCTCGATCACCGAGACGACATCCAACGCGTAGCTGGGGGATTCTGGTTCGAAGAGTTCCAGGGCCGCCAGGGCAAATGGCGACAGCGGCTGGTTCAGCGCGAAGTTCTGCTGCAGGTGCACGGTCAGCTCGTAGTAGTTGCCGTATTCATCGGGTTCCGCGCGCCGCACCACCACGCCGGTGGCGATCAGCTCGCGCAGAATGCCCAGGGCGCGCAGCTTCAGCTTGCGCTGTGAGGCGGGGGTCTCATGGTTCTCGGTGAGCAGGCGCATGGCCGCCTCGAAGGCATTGTCCTCGCGTTCGAGCAGGTTCAGCAGCATCGAGTGGGAGACCTGGAAGGAGGACTTCAGCGTCTCCGGATCGGCATGCACGATCTTGTCGTAGGTCTTCTCGCCCCAGGTGACGAAGTTCTGCGGCGGCTTCTTCTTCGGGATCTGCTTGAGCTTTGAGGAGCCCTCACCGTGCTTCTTCAGGGCCTTTTCCATGGCCTTGTGGTTCTCGATCGCATGCTCGGGAGCCTGGACCAGCACGGTGCCGGCGGTGTCGAAGCCGGCGCGCCCGGCGCGGCCGGCAATCTGATGGAACTCGCGGGCGTTGAGGGTGCGGGTACGGGTGCCGTCGAACTTGGACAGCGCGGTGATCAGCACCGTGCGGATGGGCACGTTGATGCCCACGCCCAGGGTGTCGGTACCGCAGATGACCTTCAGCAGCCCGGCCTGGGCCAGCTGCTCGACCAGCCGGCGGTACTTGGGCAGCATGCCGGCGTGGTGCACGCCGATGCCGTGGCGCACCAGCCGGTTCAGCGTCTTGCCGAACCCTGCCGCGAAGCGGAATCCGGCCACCAGCTCGGCGATGCGGTCCTTTTCCTCGCGGGTGCACACGTTGACGCTCATCAAGCCGGTGGCGCGATCGATCGCGTCCAGCTGGGAGAAGTGCACGATGTAGATCGGGACCTGCTGGGTTTTGATCAGTTCCTCGACGGCTTCCTGAACCGGTTCCATCGAGTAGTAGAAGTGCAGCGGGATGGGACGCTCGGAGTGCGCCACCGTCACGGTGGTTTTTCCGGTGCGGTCTTCAAGTTCCTTCTCGAAACGGCTCACGTCGCCCAGGGTGGCGCTCATCAGCAGGAACTGCGACTGCGGCAGCTCGATGAGCGGCAATTGCCAGGCCCAGCCGCGCTGTGGATCTGCATAGAAGTGGAACTCGTCCATGATGACCACCCCGGCATCCGCGCGCGAGCCTTCGCGCAGGGCGATGTTTGCCAAGATCTCGGCGGTGCAGCAGATGATCGGCGCGTCGGCATTCACCGAGGAGTCGCCGGTGACCATGCCGACGTTTTCGGCCCCGAAGATCTTGCACAGGTCGAAGAACTTCTCCGAGACCAGGGCCTTGATCGGGGCGGTATAGAAGCTGATCTGGTCGCGGGACATCGCGTAGAAGTGCGCGGCAATGGCGACCAGCGACTTGCCCGAGCCGGTGGGCGTCGCCAAAATGACGTTGCTTCCGGCGGCCAAGGCCATCGAAGCCTCGTCCTGGGCGGGGTATAGGTCGATGCCGCGGGTGGTTACCCAGCGGCCAAAGGACTCGTAGATCTCGTCGTCGGAAACGTTCTTCGCATCTGCAGGCAGGTAATCGGTGAGCAACATGATGCTCTAAGCCTATCCGTTGAGAACTGTGACCGGAGGCTAGCTGAACGCTGAGCCGTGGTACTAGGCTCGGAAATATGAAGTGGAACCCGAATAAATACGCTGAATTCGCGAATTACCGCGGACGACCCTACGAAGACCTGCTGGGTCAGCTAGGCGAAATCACCCCTAGGCAGATCGTTGACCTGGGCTGCGGGCCGGGAGACAAGACGAGTCTGCTGGCCGAAACCTGGCCGCAGGCGCAGGTGACCGGATTGGATTCCTCGCCGGAGATGATCGCCCAAGCCAACGGCGCGGTGCGGCTGCCGAATCTGGGCTTCGACCTGCTCGATGCACGCCACTGGCACCCGGGACCCGAGATCGACCTGCTCTTTTCCAACGCCATGCTGCAGTGGCTCCCCGAACACCGCGAACTGCTCAAAAACTGGTTGGGTGATTTGAAGGCCGGCGCCTACGTCGCAATCCAGATGCCGGGAAACTTCGGCGCTGCCTCCCATGCGGTGATGCGTCAGGTGGCCGACGGGGCGAAGTGGGCGGGCAGGCTCGGTGGCGTGCTGCGGCACGAAGACGTGGTGGGCGAACCACAAGAGTACCAGCGGCTATTGCTCGAGGCAGGGTTCCAGGCAAATGTGTGGGAGACGACGTACCACCAGGTGATGGTGGGGGAGAGCCCGATCCTTGACTGGGTGCGAGGCACCGCTTTGCTGCCCATCAAGGCCACATTGCCCGAGGACGAATACCTGGATTTCGAAGCGGACTATTCCGCTGCCGTCGCCGAGCATTACCCGTCGTTCACGGCACCGGACGGTGCCAAGCTGACGAACTTTCCCTTCCGGCGCATCTTTATGGTGGCACGCAAGCAGGGCTGAATCACTGGTGCCGGCGCTGGACATGGAGGACAATGGCCGCATGGAAAAGCGGCGCACCTACGTAGCCACGGCGGAACACTGCGCGCAGCTGGCAAAGCTGCAGGCTGACTTTAATGCGGAGTTCGGTTCTCCCTGCCCCACGGAGCAGATACTAGCCAGGCGGTTGCGGGGCATGCTCGCTGGCCCACACTGTTATGCGGTGCTCGCCGGTCCTGCACCTGAGCCGTCGGGCCACGCCATCGTGACCCTGCGGCCAACCATCTATTCCGACGGACCGCTCGCGGTGCTTGATGAGCTGTATGTGCGCCCTCCACTGCGCGGCGAAGGCATCGGCGGCGCCATCCTTGATCATGTCCTGCGCCAGCTGGCCGCGCGCGGGGGCAGCGAAATGCACATCAACGTGGATGAAGACGATGCGCAGGCTCGTCGCTTTTATGAGGACCGCGGGTTTGTGAACCACGAACCGGGCAGTGAATGGCGGATGCTGCTCTACCTGCAAGAATTGCCCACCGGGCCATAGCCTGATGGGCAATGCTGCAAATGATGGATTACCAGCCGCGCTGTCGCCATTCACCGAGGTGCGGGCGCTCGGTGCCCACGGTGGTGGAGCCACCATGACCGGGCAGGACGACGGTATCATCCGGGAACTTTTCGAAGATACGTTCGGATACGTCGTTGAGCAACGACTCGAAGCGCTCCGGGTCCTCCCAGGTATTGCCTACACCCCCGGGGAAAAGGCTGTCTCCGCTGAAGATGACCTGCTGTCCCGAGGAGTCCTGCAATGCATATGCGATCGAGCCCGCGGTGTGCCCGCGAAGGTGGATGGCCTCAAGTTCCACCTTGCCAACGGAAACTCGATCACCATGGGTCAGCCCGTGGCTGATCTTCACGCCGGACTCCTTGGCGATACCGTTGATATCTTCGGCGCCTGCATACGTTGGAACGGCGAAGCGTTCGACGACCTCGGCCAGGGCCCGCACGTGGTCCCAATGCTCATGGGTCGTGGCGATGCCAACGACCTCTGGTTCGGGGCCATCCTTGGCGGCGCTGGCCACGAGTTCAAGAATCGCAGGAGTTTCGTCGGCCGCATCGATCAGTAGTTGTTTGCCACTGGCCCGTTCGGTGACCAAGTAAACGTTGTTGTTCATTTCCGAGACGCTCACCGACCGAATCGTGACGTCGGCTAATAGAAGTTCACTCATACCCATTACCCTACGGTGGCGACTGGCTTGAACGCGATAGGCTCAGTGAATCAACTAAAGCATTGCACCGAATGGAGCGCCCATGGCCAATCTGGATTTCATCCGTATCGACTCGAAATCGGCTGTCGCACCGTACCAGCAGGTACGAGAGCAAATCCTGGCACGTATTGCGGGTGGAGATTTGGCACCCGGAACCAAGCTTCCCTCGGTGCGGGCGCTCGCCGGTGACCTGGATCTTGCGGTGAACACGGTGGCTAAGGTCTATAAGGAGCTGGAAGCTCAGGGCGCGGTCGTGACCCGCGGGCGGCACGGAACCATCGTGCAAGCGGCCGAGGATCGTGCCCAGCAAGAAGTCAGCGATGCCGCAGCCGATCTGGCACGCGTTGCCCAGACCTGGTCGGTGGACGAAGAAACCGCGGTCAGATACCTGCGCGCCGCTTTCAGCTCGCTGCCCCGTTAATTAGTGGCCTTCGGGCCATGGGGCACCGGGCTGTGCGAGGCGAGCTAACCCGAAACGCGATTTGAGTGTCCCTAGAGGTTGGTTCATGCAAGTTGGGCCCAAACCGCACTGCACCAGAACCATCGGCAGATTCTGCGCCACGCTCAGATAACTCGGGCAAATCCTGTCAGTTGGCGGTTCGGAGCAGTGAAGCCGACTTCTTCCAGAGTTGTTCTGCGAACTTCGGGTTGTGCATTTCGGCACTTACCCTTGTCGCTATCCTGCGGGATTCATAGTAGGAACCCGGCAGGAAAGTCGTTCCAGGAGTCCCTTCCGCGAGCCAAACAAGCTGATCTGACCCTTTTTCGGGAGTGACCGTAAATAGTCGTTTGAGTGGCCCGTGGTAAATGCGCCGCATGAAATGCGTAGTTTCGCTGGCAAAGCTGCTGGCGACGATACCCGGATGGAAAGCAACGGCAGTGACGCCTCGTGGTCCGAACCGGTGCTGCAATTCCTGAGTGAAGAGGATGTTAGCGAGTTTCGCGTTGCCATAGGCTTTCTGCGGGGCGTAGCCCACGGTATTCTGCAGGTCTTCGATATCCATCCGCCCGAAGATCCGAGCGGCCGCACTGGCTGTCTGGATAATCGTTGCCTTGCCGGCAAACAGCGCTGGCATGAGCAAGCTGGTGAGCAGGAACGGAGCAAGGTGGTTGACCTGGAAAGTGGTTTCATGCCCATCAACGGTTTGGGTTCGCTTACCCATGATCCCGCCTGCGTTATTCGCGAGCACGTTGATTTCCGGGTATGCCTTCAGCAGATCATCTGCCAGCTTTCTGACTTGGTTCAGCTCCGCGAAATCCGCGACATAGTAAGGCACAGACAGCTCTGCGGCGATGCTTTTGGTTTTGCCCTCCGAGCGCCCGACGATGACGACGCGATGGCCACGGCCAACCAGCGTGCGCGCGGCGGCCGCACCGATGCCGTCGCTGCCGCCGGTGATGATAATGGTTTTGCTCATGGTGGATACATTTCCTCAATGCCGGCGCGGGAGCTCAGCCTCCCATTATCCGAGCGAACTGGCAAGTCATCCCAGCGGACGCCGGTGGCCGTATTTAGTTGAAGGCCAAGGGTTCCGTGGCCGGGCTGGAGCGCTTCGCCGGGAGGTGCCGGCCACATGGCTCGTCGGGGCAGTTTTGTGGGGACATGCCAAGAGGATGAACGCTGCCGACGCTGGTGCCTAATCGTCTGGTTTCTCCTGCTCGATCCGTTTGAGGCCCCAAACGGCCGCCGACCAGCAAATCTTCAGGCAAGGAAATGCCCGGGATATCGCCCTGCGCGAAAGTAACGCGCATTTGTGCCAAGCACCACGTTTATTCGAAGTAGTTTTCGATTAGTATTACTTCGTGGCTATTACTGCAGAAAGCAAAAAACTGGATTTGTCCCGTCTGATCGTCAAGGGTGCGCGCGAGCACAACCTGAAGAACGTAGACGTGGATCTTCCGCGCGACGCGATGATCGTCTTTACCGGCTTGTCCGGCTCCGGCAAGTCATCGCTGGCCTTCGACACGATTTTCGCCGAGGGGCAGCGCCGCTATGTCGAATCCCTGTCCGCCTATGCGCGCATGTTCCTGGGCCAGGTCGACAAGCCGGATGTGGACTTCATCGAAGGGCTTTCCCCGGCCGTGTCGATCGACCAGAAGTCCACGAGCCGCAACCCGCGGTCCACCGTGGGCACCATCACCGAGGTGTATGACTACATGCGCCTGCTCTGGGCCCGCGTAGGACGCCCGCACTGCCCCGAATGCGGGGAACCCATTTCGAAGCAGTCGCCGCAGCAGATCGTCGACCAGCTGCTGGAGATGCCGGAGAAGACCCGCTTCCAGGTGCTGGCCCCGGTGGTGCGCGCCCGCAAGGGCGAGTTCGTTGACCTGTTCGCCGAACTCTCCTCCAAGGGATTCTCCCGTGCCCGGGTCGACGGCAAGACCATTCAGCTGACCGAGCCGCCCAAGCTGGCCAAGCAGGTCAAGCACACCATCGAGGTGGTCGTTGACCGCCTCGCCATTAACGACACGGTGCACCAGCGGCTGACCGACTCGGTGGAAACCGCACTGAACCTGGCCGAGGGCCGCGTGCTGGTGGACTTCGTGGATCTGGAAGAGGACGACCCGAAGCGCGTCCGCGCGTTCTCCGAGAACCTCGCCTGCCCGAACGAGCACCCGCTGGCCATCGATGAGATCGAACCCCGGACCTTCTCCTTCAATAACCCCTTCGGCGCCTGTTCGGCCTGCAGCGGCATCGGCACCAAGCTCGAAGTCGATGAGCACCTGATCGTCCCGGATGCCGAGGTCAAACTGGCCGACGGGGCCATCGCGCCGTGGTCCTTGGGCAAGGCGACCACCGAATACTGGAACCGGTTGATCGAGGGGCTCGGCAAGGAGCTGGGCTTCAGCATGGACACCGCCTGGAAGGACCTGCCGGCACCGGCGCGCCAGGCGATCCTGAACGGCAAAGACCACAAGGTCGTCGTGCAGTACAAGAACCGTTTCGGCCGGGAGCGCAAGTACTCCACCGGGTTCGAAGGCGTCATCTCCTATGTGCACCGCAAGCATGAGGAAACCGAATCGGATCACGCACGCGATCGCTACGAGCAGTACATGCGCCAGATTCCGTGCCCTACCTGCGGCGGCGCACGCCTGAACCCGGCCTCGCTGTCGGTGCTGATCGGCGGCAAGTCGATCGCCGCGGTGGCGGCCATGGATCTGCGCGCGGCGGCCGAATTCCTCACCACCTTGGAGCTCAGCGACCGCGAGGCGCAGATCGCCACCCAGGTGCTGAAGGAAATTGGCGCGCGCATGAAGTTCCTGCTGGACGTGGGCCTGGAATACCTGACCCTGGAACGCGCCGCGGGCACCCTGTCCGGTGGCGAGGCGCAGCGCATCCGCCTGGCCACGCAGATCGGCTCCGGGCTGGTCGGAGTGCTCTACGTGCTGGACGAGCCCTCCATCGGCCTGCATCAGCGCGACAACCGCCGGCTGATCGAAACCCTGCTGCATCTGCGTTCGCTGGGCAATACGCTGATCGTCGTCGAACACGATGAGGACACCATCGCCGAGGCGGATTGGATTGTGGACATCGGTCCGGGCGCAGGGGAGCACGGCGGTGAGGTGGTCCATTCCGGCTCGCTGGAGGGGCTGAAGGAGAACACCCGCTCGCTGACCGGAGACTACCTCTCCGGGCGCAAGCAGATCGAGCTGCCGAAAAAGCGCCGCAAGGCCGACAAGAAGCGCATGCTCAAGCTGGTGGGCGCGAAGGAAAACAACCTGCGGGACGTCACCGTGGAGTTCCCGCTGGGCGTGCTGACCGCCATTACCGGTGTCTCAGGTTCGGGCAAGTCGACGCTGGTCAACGACATCCTGTACAAGGTGCTGGCCAATAAGCTCAACGGCGCCAAGCAGGTTCCCGGCCGCCACACCCGGGTGCTGGGCCTCGAGCACCTGGACAAGGTCGTGCACGTGGACCAGTCGCCGATCGGGCGGACCCCGCGGTCGAACCCGGCCACCTACACCGGAGTTTTCGACAATATCCGCAAGCTCTTTGCGGAGACCAATGAGGCGAAGCTGCGCGGCTACCAGCCGGGCCGCTTCTCATTCAACGTCAAGGGCGGGCGCTGCGAGTCCTGCTCGGGTGACGGCACGCTGAAGATCGAAATGAACTTCCTGCCGGACGTATATGTGCCGTGCGAGGTCTGCCAGGGCGCGCGCTACAACCGCGAAACCCTGCAGGTGCTCTACAAGGGCAAGAACATCTCGGACGTGCTGAATATGCCGATCTCCGAGGGCGCCGAGTTCTTCGCCGCGTTCACCCCGATCGCCCGCCACCTGAGGACCCTGGTCGATGTGGGACTGGGCTATGTGCGCCTGGGGCAGCCGGCCACCACGCTTTCCGGCGGCGAGGCGCAGCGTGTGAAGCTCGCCGCGGAATTGCAGAAGCGTTCAAACGGCCGCTCCATCTACGTGCTCGACGAACCGACCACCGGTCTGCACTTCGAAGACATCCGCAAGCTGCTGCTGGTTCTGCAAGGACTGGTGGACAAGGGAAACACCGTGTTGACCATCGAGCACAACTTGGACGTCATCAAGTCGGCCGACTGGGTGATCGATCTGGGGCCGGAAGGCGGCTCGGGCGGCGGAACGATTTTGGCCACCGGAAGCCCGGAATCCGTGGCGAAGGTCGACGAATCGCACACCGGAAAGTACCTGGCCGAAATTCTCTAGAACCTCAAATCCCGAGCGAGGCGGACCCGCTGAATATGCGTTTTCAGTTATGGATTCCTAACGTGAGTCCGCTTCATGGGATGATGTCTAAGTGAATATGTCGGTAACAAGCGTGCTCTTTGATCTGGACGGGACTCTCGTGGACCCCGCAGGTTCCATTACTTCCGGAATTCGTCATGCCCTCGTGGCGCATGATGTCACCGATCCCGGAGAGGAAGCCGTCGAGGCGTTGGTGGGTCCACCGCTGCAAATCGGTCTGCGCACCCTGGACGGTGTCACCGACGAGAATATCGATCAGATCATCGCCGCATACCGTGCCAGGTACGCGGCGGTGGGCATGGCCGCCTCGCGGGTTTACCCGGGACTGCGCGAACTGTTGGCTGCGCTCCGCGCGGCCGGAATCTACGTGGCAGTGACGACGGCCAAGCCGGAGCCCATTGCACGGGACCTGATCGCCAAGCAGGGGCTGGATTCCGCGCTGGACGCCATCTTCGGCAACGCCTCGGAGCACGGATCCTTGGGTTCGAGCAAGACGCATATCGTCCGGGCCGCGCTCCAGGCGGGCGAGCTGGATCCGGCACGCACCGTGGTCGTCGGCGATCGCTACTACGACCTGGATGCGGCGCGTGAAAACTCGGTGGCATCGATTGGTGTCAGCTGGGGTTTTGCGCTTCCCAACGAGTTGGACGCGGCAGACCACCTGGCCGATAGCGTGCCTGAGCTCGCCGTCCTATTGCTGGGTGAAGAACGTGCTGCGGCGCTCAACGGACAGCCGATGCAGGAGGGCCTGAACTAATGAGCCTCTACACCATGACCCGCTCCTCGATCCGCGGCATGCTGCACACCCTGTGCCGTCCGGAGATTACCGGGGTCCACAACGTTCCCAAGGAAGGCGGCTTCATCGTCGCCTCCAACCACTTGTCGTTCCTCGACTCGATTATCGTGCAGGCGTTGACCCCACGCGATGTCGCGTTCTTCGCCAAGGCCGAATACTTCACCACCCCCGGCCTCAAAGGCAAAGCCATGAAGACCTTTTTCGAATCCGTAGGGTCCATCCCGGTGCAGCGCGGTGAGCAGGCGGCCTCCGTGGCGGCCCTGGACTCGCTGGTGGAGATCATCGAAAACGGAAGCGGCATCGGAATCTACCCGGAGGGCACCCGGTCACGCGACGGCAAGCTCTACCGTGGCCGGACCGGAGTGGGCTGGCTGGCCCTGACCACGGGTGTCCCGGTGATCCCGGTGGGACTGATCGGCACCGAGAAGCTGCAGCCGGCCGACACCAAGGGCATTCGCCCGACGAAGTTCTCCATTCACTACGGGGAGCCGCTGTACTTTGACCAGCTGGGCCGCAAGCATCCGCTGCCCGAACGCCGCCGCGCGACGGACCGGATCGTTGACGCGATCGCCGAGCTGAGCGGTCAGGAACGTGTGGACTCGTACAACCAGTTGCCACCGGACGCGAAGTAGCCATGGCAGATCCAGCCAGCTACCGTCCGAAATCATCGGATATCCCCACTAAACCGGGTGTCTACCGCTTCCGCGACGAGCACGGCCGGGTCATCTATGTGGGCAAGGCCCGTGTCCTGCGCAATCGTTTGGCCTCATATTTCATCAACCCGGAACGCCTGACCGCTAAAACCCGCACGATGGTGTTCACCGCGGCCAGCGTCGAATGGACAACCGTCGGATCCGAGCTGGAGGCGCTTCAGCTCGAGTACACCTGGATCAAGGAATACACCCCGAGATTCAATATTGTCTTCCGCGACGATAAGACCTATCCGTACCTGGCCATCACGATGGACGAACAATTCCCGCGCGCCCTGGTCATGCGCGGGGACAAGCGCAAGGGCGTGAAGTATTTCGGCCCGTTTTATCCGGCCAAGGCGATCCGCGAAACTCTCGATACGCTTTTGCGCGTCTTCCCGGTACGCACCTGTGCGCCAGGGGTCTTCAAGCGTGCCGAAGCCTCGGGCCGCCCGTGCTTGCTGGGGTATATCGATAAATGCTCCGCGCCTTGCGTCGGTCGGATCTCTCCAGAAGACCACCGAGCCCTGGCCGATGACCTGTGTACCTTCATGGGTGGCGAAGCAGGGAAGTTCACCCGCGAGCTGACCGCGCAGATGCAGGCTGCCGTCGCCAATCTTGAATACGAACAAGCAGCCCGCTACCGTGACGACATCGCCGCCCTGAACAGGGTTTTCGAGCGCAATGCGGTGGTGCTTGCCGAGAGCACCGAAGCGGATATCTTCGGCATTCATGCCGATGAGCTTGAAGCCGCGGTGCAGGTCTTCCACGTGCGCGACGGCCGTATCCGCTCGCAACGCGGATGGGTGGTCGAAAAGGTCGCCGACCTGACGGACGCTGAATTCGTCGAGCAGCTGCTCACCCAGGTTTATGCCGATCATGCCGACCGGATCCCGCGTGAAGTTCTGGTGCCCACCTTGCCCGATGACATTGAAGATGTCACCACCTGGCTGACCGAACTGCGTGGCTCGAAGGTTTCCCTGCGCGTTGCGCAGCGTGGTGACAAGGCGGCGCTGGCCTCAACCGTGGTGGAGAACGCCGAGCAGGCGCTGCGCCTGCACAAGTCCAAACGTGCCGGTGATATTTCGACCCGTTCGGCCGCGATGCAGGAACTGCAAGAAGCGCTCGGTGCCGAAACCGCCCTGTTGCGCATCGAATGTTACGACGCGTCGCATACGCAGGGGACCAACGTTGTCGCCTCGATGGTGGTTTTCGAGGACGGGCTGCCCAAGAAGAGCGAATACCGAAAATTCTCGATTACCGGTGATGCCGCGCGTGATGACACCGCGAGCATGTACGACGTGATCCACCGACGCTTTAGCCGGTACCTGAAGGAAAAAATCGACCCGGACACTTTCAGCACCGGCGAGGTTGAGCCCGGAACCAGCGAAGTGAAGAAATTTGCTTACCCGCCGTCCTTGGTGATCGTCGACGGTGGCCCGCCGCAGGTGGCCGCGGCTCAAAAAGCCCTCGATGACTTGGGGATTGATGATATTCCCGTCGTTGGCTTGGCGAAGCGGCTCGAAGAGCTTTGGCTGCCGGAGGACCCATTCCCGGTGATCTTGCCGCGTGCTTCGGCGGCGTTGTACCTGGTGCAGCGCCTGCGCGATGAGGCACACCGCTTTGCCATTACCTTCCACCGCGCCAAGCGTTCGAAGTCGATGATTTCCTCGGATTTGGATGCCGTTCCGGGCTTAGGCAAATCGAAACAGGAAGCGCTCCGTAAGCACTTTGGATCGATGAAAAAGATCCGGGCCGCGTCCTTGGAGCAGCTCATGGAGGTCTCTGGAGTCGGGGAAAAGCTTGCGACTTCCATCAAAGAATCCTTGGAAGATACTTCACGTGCGGGTGTGAACATGACTACCGGTGAAATTCTCGACTAGCCTTGAGGTATGACCACCGAGTATGAAGCTGTAAAACCTCCGGAATCCGAACTCGTGATCGTCACCGGCATGTCAGGCGCCGGTCGAACCACGGTGGCCCACGCACTCGAAGACCTTGGCTGGTATGTGGTGGAGAACCTGCCGCCATCCATGCTGGGTATGCTCACCGAGCTGATGAGCCGTTCCCAAGGAACCATTCCACGATTGGCAGTGGTCATGGATGTGCGCTCCAAAGATCTCTTTCCAGAGATTCGTGAATCTCTGGCGCTGCTCACCAGCGGCGGGGTGAAGTACCGCCTGGTCTACTTGGACGCCAGCGATGAGGTCCTGGTCCGGCGCTTCGAACAGGGTCGCCGTCCGCACCCGTTGCAGGGCGACGGGCGGATCGTCGACGGCATCAAGCGAGAGCGGGACGTGACTGGACCGTTGCGTGAAGCCGCTGAACTCATTCTGGACTCCTCATCCATGTCGGTGCATGACCTGGCGCGTTCGGCGAATGAGCTATTTGCCGAATCGGGTCCGATCATTTTGCGGATCAACGTCATGAGCTTCGGGTTCAAATACGGCCTGCCCACCGACGCCAACTACGTGGCCGACGTGCGCTTCATTCCGAACCCGCACTGGGTTCCGGAATTGCGTCCGCAAACCGGCAAGGACAAGGAAGTCTCGGACTACGTCCTGCGTCAGCCGGGGACCAATGAATTTATCGAAAACTACCTTAAGGCACTGGAGCCAGTGTTCGAGGGGTATCGGCGAGAGAATAAGCACTACGCGACGATTGCCGTTGGCTGCACCGGCGGCAAGCACCGCTCCGTGGCAACGACCATTGAATTGGGGCGCCGACTGGCGCAGCTGCCCAATGTGCGAGTGAATATCACGCACCGTGATTTAGGCCGGGAGTAGTCTTCGATGGCATTCGCAACGGGACCAATCCCGATTCAGGGTCTTACCCGGCCCGATGATATGCGCAACCCCTCGGTGGTTGCGTTGGGTGGTGGGCATGGCCTGTCTGCCTCGCTTTCGGCGCTCCGCCGGCTCACCACGGAACTGACCGCCGTGGTGACCGTGGCCGATGACGGTGGAAGTTCCGGAAGGCTGCGCGGTTCCTTCGATGTGCTTCCCCCGGGGGACCTGCGCATGGCGCTGGCCGCCTTATGTGACGATAATGACTGGGGCCGCACCTGGCGCGATGTCATGCAGCACCGGTTCCAATCGGATGAGCATCCAGAAGAGCCGCTGAACGGCCATGCGGTGGGCAACCTGCTGATTCTCGCGCTCTGGGAATTGCTTGATAGCCCGGTAGCTGGACTGCGCTGGGCCGGCGCGTTGCTGGGCGCACGTGGCCAGGTGCTGCCCATGAGCACCGTTCCGCTGTCGATCCATGGTGAAGTTCTTGAAGCGGACGAAGTCACCGATACCCTGATCAAGCGTCGCATAGATGGCCAGGCGCAGTTGGCCGCGGCGGGTGGCGGGGGACTGGTCTCCAAGGTGTATTTGGAACCTGACGGAGCTCCGGCCTGCCCCGAGGCGTTGGACGCGATCGAATTGGCCGACTGGATCATTCTGGGTCCAGGGTCGTGGTACACCTCGGTGCTTCCGCACTTGTTGCTGCCCGATATGCGTCAAGCCATCGCAGATACCACGGCGAAAAAACTGTTGACCATGAATCTATCCGTCGATACTGCCGAGACCTCTGGAATGGATGCCGCCGCGCATCTAGAGGTTTTGGGACGTTACGCCCCGAACGTTCAATTCGACGCGATTATCGCTGATGAATCGCGGGTTCGTAACAAGGAGAGATTTGAGCTGGCAGCGCAAAAACTCGGGGCACGTGTCTTCTTTAGTAGAGTAGGTGTATCTGACGGTCGTGCCGAGCACGACCCGTTGCGCTTAGCGGCGGCCTATCATGAGGTGTTTACCGCAATAGGATCCTAATCGGATCTATGTAAGGGAGTTTGATTCATGGCATTGACGGCTTCCGTCAAAGACGAGCTGTCGCGGGTTGAGATTCGCAAGCCATCGGTGCGCAAAGCCGAGGTTTCGACCATGCTCCGCTTCAGCGGCGGACTGCATATTGTCTCCGGGCGAATAGTAATCGAGGCTGAGGTTGACTTAGCTGCGACCGCTCGCAGGCTCAAGGTCGCCATTGGCGAGCTCTACGGACACGACGCGGAGATTGTCATGGTCTCCGGTTCCGGCATCCGTAAGGGCAGCCGATACATCGTGCGCGTCGCTAAGGACGGCGAAGTTTTGGCACGCCAAACCGGGCTTCTCGACCAACGTGGACGGCCGGTACGCGGTCTGCCCTCGGTCATCGTCAACGGTTCCACCGCCGACGCCGAAGCGGTGTGGCGTGGCGCGTTCTTGTCCCACGGTTCACTAACCGAACCGGGTCGCAGTTCGGCACTTGAAATTACCTGTCCCGGCCCAGAGGCCGCACTCGCCCTGGTCGGTGCGGCTCGACGCCTGGACCTGACCGTCAAGGCGCGTGAGGTACGCGGGGTGGACCGAGTGGTGATTCGCGATGGCGATGCCATCGCCCAACTCCTGACACGCATGGGCGCACACGACGCACTGATGGTGTGGGAAGAACGCCGCATGCGCAAAGAAGTCCGCGCCACCGCAAATCGGCTGGCGAACTTCGACGATGCGAACCTGCGCCGCAGCGCGCAAGCTGCTGTGGCTGCCGGTGCACGCGTGGAGCGCGCACTGGAGATTCTTGGCGACGAGGTGCCTGAGCACCTGCGTTACGCCGGGGTGCTTCGCCTGGAGCACAAGCAAGCGTCGCTGGATGAATTGGGCCGCATGGCCGAACCTCCAATGACCAAGGACGCGATTGCCGGCCGGATCCGCAGGCTCTTAGCCATGGCGGATAAAAAAGCTGGTGATCTGGGAATACCTGGTACCGAGTCCAGTGTTCCAGTAGATGAACTGGAACAGTAAAAAAGTGTCCCCGCGGCAGACCTTCCGCGGAGATTCAACCAATTGAGAAGATTGAGGAGAATCATGGCTGTCTATTCACTGCCAGAACTGCAGTATGACTACGCTGCACTGGAGCCGAACATCTCGGCTCGCATCATGGAGCTGCACCACTCGAAGCACCACGCAACCTACGTTGCAGGCGCTAACTCGGCGTTGGAGCAGCTGGCAGAAGCCCGCGAAAAGGGCGAATTCGGCAACATCCCGAAGCTTTCGAAGGACCTGGCGTTCCACTTGGGTGGACACACCAACCACTCGATCTTCTGGAACAACCTCTCACCAGAGGGTGGCGACAAGCCAGTAGGCGAGTTGGCAGCGGCCATCGACGAGTTCTTCGGCTCCTTCGACGGATTCCGCGGTCACTTCACCGCTTCGGCCATGAGCCTGCAGGGCTCGGGCTGGGCAATTCTGGCCTACGAGCCGCTAGGTGGCCAGCTGGTCATCGAGCAGCTGTACGATCAGCAGGGCAACGTCCCAGTGGGAACCATCCCGCTGCTGATGCTGGACATGTGGGAGCACGCCTTCTACCTGGACTACGTCAACGTCAAGGCTGACTACGTCAAGGCCTTCTGGAACATCGTGAACTGGGCCGACGTCCAGGCTCGCTTCGAAGCCGCTCGCACTGGCGCTGCTTCGCTGGTGGTTCCAGGTAAGTAATTATTGCCGAATTAACCTTCTGGTAATTCAGCTCACATTCTCCGCGAATTTCGCGTAGGATGTATCAGGTGTGTTGCAGACCTCGTGTTTCACGAGGTCTGCAACTCACGACACAACGGAGTGTCCTCTTAGATAAGCAGGCCACTTCCGTGAAAAGCACGGCAGTGGCGCAATCATCCCATTTAGAGGAGATAGCCACATGACTACTCGTGTTGGAATCAATGGTTTCGGTCGTATCGGACGCAACTTCCTGCGTGCCACTCTGGCGCACAAGGCAGACATCGAAATCGTTGCAGTCAACGACCTCGGTTCCATCGATGCACTGGCTCACCTGGTGAAGTTCGATAGCGTTCTGGGCCCAGTCGGCGAAGCGGTATCCGTAGATGGCGACACCATCGTCGTCGGAGAGCGCCGCATCAAGGTGCTCTCGGAGCGCGACCCGGCAAACCTGCCATGGGGCGAATTGAACGTCGACGTTGTCATCGAATCGACCGGATTCTTCACCAAGGCTGCCGACGCTGGCAAGCACATCACCGCCGGTGCAAAGAAAGTCATCATCTCGGCTCCGGCCAGCGATGAAGACATCACCATCGTGATGGGCGCCAACCACGACAAGTACGATCCAGCCACGCACAACATCATCTCGAACGCATCGTGCACCACTAACTGCCTGGCCCCAATGGCCAAGGTTCTGAACGATGAATTCGGCATTGTCGACGGCCTGATGACCACCATCCACGCATACACCGCCGACCAGCGCCTGCAGGATGCACCGCACAGCGACCCGCGCCGTGCCCGCGCCGCAGCGCTGAACCTGATCCCGACCTCCACCGGTGCCGCTAAGGCCATCGGCGTGGTGCTTCCGGAATTGAAGGGCAAGCTTAACGGTTACGCAATGCGCGTACCGGTACCAACCGGCTCGGCCACCGACCTGACCGTCAACCTGGCTCGCACCGCGACCGTTGAAGAAATCAACGCCGCCTTCGAAAAGGCTGCCACCGAAGGCAAGCTGGCCGACTACCTCGAGTACTCGACCGATCCGCTGGTTTCCTCCGACATTGTGACGAACAAGCACTCCGCCATTTTCGACTCCGGCCTGACCTCCGTGATTGGCAACACCGTCAAGGTTGTGGCTTGGTACGACAACGAGTGGGGCTACTCCTCGCGACTTGTTGACCTTGTTGAATTCGTGGGATCAAGCCTCTAGTCGATAACCTAGAGACATGTCTTCTCACACTCTCGACGAATTACTCGCTGACGGTGTCCGCGGGCGGTACGTTTTGGTCCGAAGCGACCTGAACGTACCGCTCGACGGGGCGACCGTAACCGATGACGGACGCGTGCGCGCGTCCCTTCCGGTCATCACCAAACTGACCGAGGCTGGCGCCAAGGTCATCGTGATGGCACACCTGGGTCGCCCTAAGGGCCAGGTCGATTCGAAGTACTCCATCGAGCCTGCCGCTCGCCGCTTGAACGAACTTGCAGACTTCGATGTCACCGTGGCAACGGACGTAGTAGGAGCTTCGGCTCGCGAATCCGCCGCCGCGTTGGCCGAGGGTGCGGTGCTGGTCCTCGAGAACGTGCGCTTCGACGCCCGCGAGACCTCCAAGGCCGACGCCGAGCGTGAAGAATTCGCCACGGCGCTGGCCGCACTGACCGGTGACAACGGCGCCTACGTCAACGATGCCTTCGGTGCGGTGCACCGCAAGCATGCCTCGGTATTCGACATCGCAGCCTTGCTGCCAAGCTACCAGGGCGACCTGGTGGCAACCGAGGTCAAGGTCCTCAAGACCCTGACCGAAGCACCAAAGCGTCCCTACGTGGTCGTACTGGGCGGGTCGAAGGTTTCGGACAAGCTCGCGGTCATCGACAACCTGCTAGGCAAGGCCGATCAGCTGCTGATCGGTGGCGGCATGGCATTCACCTTCCTCAAGGCCCAGGGATACGCCATCGGCGGCTCGCTGCTTGAAGAAGACCAGATCTCGGTCTGCCAGGAATACCTGGCCCGCGCCGAAAAGCTCGGTTGCGACATCATCGTTCCATCGGACGTCGTCGTTGCCAGCAAGTTCGGGGCAGACGCCGAGCACGAGGTGCTTGCCGCCGACAAGATCGAAGAAGCCAGCTTCGGCTCGAACGGACTCGGCCTCGATATCGGACCGAAGTCCGCCGAACTGTTCGCAAGCTACATCACGAGCGCAAACACCGTGTTCTGGAATGGCCCAATGGGCGTCTTCGAGATCCCGACCTTCGCCGAGGGCACCCGCACGGTGGCCCAGGCATTGGCAGGTTCCGAGGCGTTTAGCGTCGTAGGCGGTGGCGACTCAGCCGCCGCGGTACGTGCCCTGGGCTTCTCGGAGGACGACTTCGGCCACATCTCCACCGGTGGCGGAGCGTCGCTCGAATACCTTGAAGGCAAGACCCTGCCGGGTGTTGCCGCTTTGGAAGGCTAAATTTATGACGATGTCGAATAACGGCGCCTACGTGCGCCAGCCGCTGATCGCGGGCAACTGGAAGATGAACATGGACCACGTCCAGGGCATCACCCTGGTGCAGAAGCTCGCGTGGACGCTGAAGGATGCGCAGCACGATTACGACCGTGCCGAGGTTGCGGTGTTCCCACCGTTCACCGACATCCGCGGTGTGCAGACCCTGACCCTGGGCGACAAGCTGGACGTCGTCTACGGGGCACAGGACCTGTCCGCACAGGACTCGGGAGCCTATACCGGGGAGATCTCCGGCCAGTTCCTGAATAAGCTTGGCTGCAGCTACGTGCTGGTCGGCCACTCGGAGCGCCGCGAGTACCACAACGAGTCCAACGCCGTGATTGCCGCGAAGCTTGCCGCCGCGTACCGCCACGAGCTGACCCCGGTGCTTTGCGTCGGCGAAGGCCTTGAGGTACGCCAGGCGAACGAGCATGTTGCCTACACGCTGAACCAGCTTGCCGAGTCCCTGGAAGGCGTCACCGCCGAACAGGCCGAAACGCTGGTCATCGCCTACGAGCCGGTGTGGGCTATCGGAACCGGCGAGGTGGCGGGCCCGGCCGATGCGCAGGAGCTGTGCGCCGCGATTCGCGGAGCATTGGTCGAGCGCTTCGGCGAGGAGATTGCGCAGAAGGCGCGCCTGCTCTATGGCGGAAGCGTCAAGGCCGCAAATGCCGCGCAGATCATGCGTGAACGCGATGTTGATGGCCTGCTGGTCGGCGGTGCTAGTTTGGATGCCGAAGAGTTTGCTAATATTGTTAGGTTCGAGCACCATCTCGTCACCGACTGAATCTAATTAAGGAACCGTCGACTTGGATATCATCAAGATCATTCTGCAGGTACTGCTGGGTATCACCAGTGTCCTGCTCACCCTATTGATCCTTCTCCATAAGGGTCGAGGCGGCGGTATGTCCGACATGTTCGGTGGCGGCATGACCAGCTCGATGGGTTCCTCCGGTGTTGCCGAGCGCAACCTGAACCGCATCACCATTGTTCTTGGTCTGGTCTGGGGCGCGGTCATTATCGGCCTAGCCCTGGTCATGCGCTTCAGCATCGAGTCATAGCAGACAACTAGGAAAGGGGATCCACGACAGTGGGTCCCCTTTCCTAGTTAAGCCTGGATTCGCTTTTGCCGCCTAGCGCAGCTGGCCGAAGCGATCGGTGTCCGCGGTGGATCCAAGCACCAGCACGCGGTCCCCTTCGACCAGCACCGTGTCCGCATCGGTATTCTGCCAAACGCCGGACGCATTGGCTTTCGCGGCGATGGTGACCCGGTACTTCTTCCGGACCCCCATCTCGCTCAACCGCATCCCATGCAGGCTAGCCGGTGCGGTCATCTTCACCAGGGCGTAGCCCGGGTCGACCTCCACGTAATCCATGATCGAGCCGCGCACCAGATGCGCTACGCGCCGGCCCATATCCTTTTCGGGGTAGACAATGTGGTGCACCCCAAGTTGTTCGAGGATCAGCCCGTGCCGGTCATCCTGAGCCTTCGCCCAAATCAATGGAATGTTCATGCTGACCAGCAGCGAGCAGCACAGGATGGAGGACTGCAGATGGCTGCCTACGGCGACCACTAAGCGGTCAAAGTCGTGAATTGAAAGCTGCTCGAGCACCTCGCGGCGTGCGGCGTCCGCCCGCACCACCTGGGTCAGCTCACCGTTCAACGCCTGGACATTATCCTCGTTCAAGTCGATGCCCAGCACATGGGTGCCCGATTTCATCAATTCCATGGCGAGCGAAGCGCCAAAGCGCCCCAAGCCAATCACCGCGACCGAGTCCGCGGCGGCAATGTTCTTCGAATCTGAGCGGAAATTCAGTAGCTTACCCAATTGCGGGCCTTTCTTTTGGAAGTTCGTAGAGGGCCTTGCGGTCGCGCAAGGCGAGGGCCGAGCCGAGCGAGAGCACTCCGACGCGCCCTAAGTACATGAGCGCGATCAGAATGGTTTTGCCGCCATCGGGCAGGTCGGGGGTGATGCCGGTGGACAGGCCAACGGTGGCGAAGGCCGAGGTCGCCTCGAAGAGGCAACGATCCAGCGAATACGGCGTCAGCAGCAACAATCCCATGGTGCCCGCGAAGACCGCGGCGGTGCCCAAGAGCGTGACCGTCAGCGCTTGGCGATGAATGGACCGCGAAAGCCGTTTGCCCAGCACATTGACGGCCGTTTCGCCGCGCAGCTCGGTGAGGATGATAAATAGCAGCACCGCCGCGGTGGTGACCTTGATGCCACCGGCGGTGCCGGCCGGGCCGGCGCCGATGAACATGAGTACATCCATGCCGAGCCACGAGGCAGGGTGCATGGCACCGATATCGATGGAGTTGAACCCGGCGGTACGAGTTTGCACCGAGTGGAAAAAGCCGGCAAGCACGCGTGCCGCCGGGTCCAAGGTGCCAAGGGTTTCCGGATTGTTCCACTCCATGGCGGTGATGAACACCGTACCGCCGAGCAGCAGCAGGGCGGTCATGAGCAGCACGAGTCGGGTGTTCATGCTCCATTTGAGCGTGTTGCGTCCGTAGCGGCGCAGCTGAACGAGTACCGGGAAGCCGAGTCCGCCGAGGATGATCGCGAAGCTGACCGGCAAGCTGATCCAGGGGTCGTCCACGAAACCCATGAGGCTGTCCGAATAGAGCGCGAATCCTGCGTTGTTGAACGCGGACACCGCATGGAACACCGCGTGCCATAGGGCCGAGGGGGCATCGTAGTCGTAGCTCAACCAGAAGCGCAGGGCCAGTGGCACCGCTGTGATGGCTTCGAGGGACAGGGAGAAGAGCAGAATGGTTTTCGTGGCTGTGCGGACGTCCTGTCCGCTCAGGGCCTTGCTTTCGCGCTGGGAGGACTGCCGGGTGAGCAACCCGATCTTGCCCATGAGCAGCATGCTCAGCAGGGAGGCGACAAGCATGATGCCCAACCCGCCGAGCTGGATGAGCGCCAAGATGATGATCTTGCCGAAGAGCGTGTAGTGGGTTGCGGTGTCCACCACGGTCAGGCCCGTGACGCAGACCGCCGAGGTGGCGGTGAAGAGCGCGTCGATCAGTGGGGTGAATCTTCCATCGGTGTGTGCCCACGGTGTGGCGAGCAGCAAGCCACCGATCAGGATAGCGCCCAGAAACCCCAGGGCGACGAGTTGCGCTGGCCGGGCCAGGGAATTGTGGCGAGGGCTCACTTGGAGTCCGGACTTCTTTGCGAGCATGATTTCACATTGGTCGTAGTGACGCCGTGCGGAAGCGCGAGCGCGTGTAACGAATGAAATACTACGCCTGCCTTCAAGGTATTAATCCGTGATATGCATCTCATCGAATCGGGCCGCCCGGTGCGTCGACGATCGGGATTAAAGCGTTGATCCCCGAAGTCAAACCGCATAATCGGGATTTGCCTTCGAGGATCTTCGGGGAATGCGAGCGGCTAGTGGCTTTCGCCGACCAGCTCGACGACGCGCTGCGCGGTGCCCCACGACAGGGTGACTCCCGCGCCGCCATGGCCGTAGGCGGCGATGACCGGAATCCGGTGTCCCGCAACGCGTTCGAGGCGGATGGCATCGCGCGCCGGACGAAGTCCCACCTTGTGCTCCAGGACCTCCAGCCCTTCGAGTTCTGGCACCAGCTCGGTGGCGCGGCGCAGAATTGCCGCCGCGGTCTCCGGCTCGACGTCGCGGTTCCAATCATTGACCGTGTCGGTGCCGCCGACAATGATGTCCTCGCGCCGGGGAATGATGTAGCTGACCCCGCCGGGGTAGTCGTCGTCGCACAGCCAGTCGGTGAGCTTTTTCGTGTTGGCCAGGCGTACCACCTGGCCGCGGATCGGGTAGACGGACTCGTCATCGCCCAATAGCTGTCCACCGCGCAGCCCGCCGGCGATGACCGCAAGATCTGCGCTGCCATTAAGCTCGGTTAGTTCCTTGACCGTAGCGTGGATGAAAACCACCCCGAGCGCTTCGACCTCAGTGCGCAGCCACGAAAGGTAGGTGGTCATGGGGATGATCGGGAGGCGGGCGTAGACTCCGGCGTGGGCACCTTCGGGCAGCTCTGCCTTTGGCGCTTCGATTGTCTTCGCAACGATTCTGGTCCAGGAGCGGTCGGCCCCGGGCAGGTGATCCACGTTTAGACCCGAACGCAGGTCCACTCCGGTTTCGGGGATGGACGCCAGTTCTTCGAACCGCGCCAGCGAGCGTGCCAGCAGCAGATCCGCGGCGGGGGAGTTCTCCGAGTGGTAGGGGAACCAGATGGCGGCGGCCACGGCGGAGACGGTCTGCCATGGTTCTTGATCCGAGATGACGGTGACGCGGTGGCCGGCGCGGGCCAGCTCGTGGGCGGTGGACAGCCCGATCACTCCGGCGCCAATCACCGTGATGCGCTGAGCCTCTGCCGGCTGTTGCTGCGCGGTCATGTCTAGGGTCCTTTCAAATCACCAAGACCGGTGCCGCCCATTGCTTTGGGGCGGCACCGGTCTGCGGTGATGCTTAGAGCAGCGTCGCGGCGCTGCGGTCGATCAGCCAGCGGGTAGCCTCGGTGCCTTGCACGGCGCTTGCCGGCACCTTGGCCTCGTTGACCTCGTGCTGTGCAGCGGCCAAGGCTGGCGCCTTCTCCGCACCGGAGACCAGCAACCAGACCTCGCGGGCCGTGTTGATGGTGCTCATGGTCAGCGACACCCGGTGCGGTGGCGGCTTGGGGGAGTCGTGCACCGCGATCGCCCCGAGCTCGGTGGAGCGCGTGTGGTCCGGGAACAGCGAGGCCACGTGCGAATCCGGGCCCATGCCGAGCATCAGCACGTCGAAGACCGGGTTCGCCGCGCCGTCGCCGGCCTCCTCGGCGAGCAGCCGCGTGTAGGCGGCAGCCGCGTCCTCGGCGCTGGCGTAAGCGTCGCTGTCACCCATCGCGTGGACGGCGCCACGGTCAAGGCCCAGCTCGTCCAGGGCGGCGAACAGCGGTTCGGCCTGCACCGCGTTGCGCTCGGTGCTGCCGGCGGCGACGAAGCGCTCATCTCCCCACCAGAAGTGCACCTGGGACCAATTCACCGAAGCCTTCGCCGGGTTCTGCGCCACGGCAACCAGCGCCGCGATGCCCAGCGTGCCGCCGGTAACCACCACATGGGCGACCCCGCGGGCGGCGATCGCATCGGCGATGGAGGTGATCAGCCGGGCTGCGACCCCGTGCGCGGTGGCGGCGGTGTCTTCATGGATGACAATCTGTCTAGCGATCACTGGGAATGATGCTCCTTAGGTTGGTCAGGTTCAGCCCGCGGGTGATGACCTCGCCGAAGACATCGTCCGCGTCCAGGCGGCGCATCTCCTCGGCCAGGCATTCGGCCACCGAGCGGCGCGGCAGCGAGATGCGCTGCGGCGCGCTGCCGGGCAGGTAGAGGTGGGCCACGGCTCCGGAGGGACGGGAAAGCTCCACGTCGCCATCCTCACGAGCCAGACGCACGCTGGAGAGCCCGCCGGTGGACTTATCCGCCGCGATGGTCACCGGGACGTCCAGGCGCATGGTCAGCCAGGCCGCCAGCAGCGAGGTGGACGGAGAGTTCTCCGAACCCTTCACGGTGATGCCGCTCAAGCCCTCGGTACCGATCAAATCGATAATGCTCGCCAGCTGGGCGCGCCAGAGGGTGATGCGGGTCCACGCCAGGTCGGTGTCCCCGGCGCGGTAGGTGCTCGCGCGCTGGAAGAGCGCCTCGGTAGGATCCTTGGTCTCGTTCGAGTCGGTGATCCGCCGGTGCGCCAGCTTGCCCAGCGCGGTGTTGTACGGGTCGGCCGGGACCCCGTGCGGCCACCAGGCCACGATCGGCGCGTCGGGCAGCAGCAGCGCGGAGATCAGCGCCTCGTCGGCGGCCATATCCGGGCCATGCGTGCGCATCACGATGACCTCGGAGGCGCCGGCGTCACCGCCGACGCGGATCTGCACGTCGAGCCGGTTCTCGCCCTTCTCCGAGCCGCGCACCACCACGATGATGCGGCAGGGGTGTTCGCGGCTGGCCAGGTTGGCCGCCTCGATGGCGTTCTCCGCGAACCCCTCGCGGGTGATGACCACCAGGGTCAGCACCCGGGACAGGGCCACCACCCCGTGGGTGCGGCGCGAGGAGAGCAGCTTCTTGGCCACCTTCGAGGTGGTCGTGTTGGGAAGATCGATCATCATGGGCGTCGCCACGTCCTTCCGTCTTTGGCCATCAGCTCATCGCCGCTGGCCGGGCCCCAGGAGCCGGGCAGGTAGGGGTCTGGCTGTTCGGGCTGTGCGGCCCAGTAATCCTCGAACGGGTCGAGGATGCGCCAGGACTGTTCGACCTCTTCGTGGCGCGGGAACAACGGCGGTTCGCCGAGCAGCACGTCGAGGATCAGGCGTTCGTAGGCCTCCGGGGAGGACTCGGTGAACGCGTTGCCGTAGCCGAAGTCCATGGTCACGTCGCGGATCTCCATCTGGGTGCCGGGCACCTTGGAGGAGAAGCGGATGGTCGCGCCCTCATCGGGCTGCACGCGGATCACGAAGGCGTTCTGCCCGAACTCGTCGTCCGCGTGGTCGGTGAACAGCAGGTTCGGTGCGCGCTTGAAGACCACCGCGATCTCGGTGACGCGGCGGCCCAGGCGCTTGCCGGCGCGCAGGTAGAAGGGCACCCCGTCCCAGCGGCGGGTGTTGATGTTCAGCCGCACCGCCGCGTAGGTTTCGGTTTTGGACTTCGGGTTGAAGCCCTCCTCGTCGAGGAAGCCGACCACCTCTTCGCCGCCCTGCCACCCGGAGGTGTACTGTCCGCGGGCGCTGGCGGCCCCCAGATCCTCGGGCAGCTGCACCGCGGTGAGCACCTTTTCCTTCTCGGCGCGCAGGTGATCTGCGTCGAAGGAGATGGGTTCTTCCATGGCGGTCAGCGCGAGGAGCTGCAGCAGGTGGTTCTGGATGACGTCGCGGGCCGCGCCCACCCCGTCGTAGTAGCTGGCGCGCCCGCCGATGCCGATATCCTCGGCCATGGTGATCTGCACGTGGTCCACGTACTTGTTGTTCCACAATGGCTCGAACATCTGGTTGCCGAAACGCAGCGCCAGCAGGTTCTGCACGGTTTCCTTGCCCAGATAGTGGTCGATGCGGAAGACCGCGTCCGGCGGGAAGACCGACTCGACGATCTCGTTGAGCTCGCGGGCGCTTTCCAGGTCGTGGCCGAAGGGCTTCTCGATGACCACACGCTCCCAGCCGGGATTCTCGTCCTTGGCGAGCTTGTGCTCGGAGAGCTTCTGGCAGACCACGTCGAACCAGCTCGGCGGGATGGACAGGTAGAAGGCGTGGTTGCGTCCGGTGGAGCGCGAATCGGCCAGCTCGTCCAGGGTGGCGGAGAGCTGCTGATAGGCGTTGTCGTCGTCGAAGGCCCCGGAGATGAAACGCATTCCGGAGGCCAGCTGGTCGAACACCGTCTCGTTGAACGGGGTGCGCGCGCTGGCCAGGATCCATTCGCGGGCCTGGTTGGCGAAGTCCTCGGCGGACCAGTCGCGGCGGCCGAAGCCGACGATAGCGAAGTTCGGGGGTAGCAGGCCGCGGTTGGCCAGGTCATAGACCGCGGGCATCAGTTTTTTGCGGGCCAGGTCGCCGGTGATTCCGAAGAACACCAGCGCGCCCGGACCGGCGATGCGGTTAAGCCGCCGGTCGCGGGCGTCGCGAAGTGGATTGCTCATATTGTGTTGTTAGCTCGCAGCCTCAAGCAGCGCCGCGATACCCGCGGCGCGATCGGTTAGATTCACGCGCAGCACCGGACGGCCGTGTTCGGCGTCCGCGAGCACCGCGCCGTCGCCGGTAGCCTGGGCGGTGATCAAACCGCCGAAGCTGTAGGCGCGGCCCGGGATCTCCAGGTCCTGCTCGTGGTTCGCGGTGACCTGCAGGAAGACCCCCTGGCGGGGGCCGCCCTTGTGGTACTGGCCGGTGGAGTGCAAGAAGCGTGGTCCCCAGCCGAAGGTCACCGGGCGTCCGGTGCGTTCGGCCAGCAGGTCGCGCAGCGCCTCCAGCTCCTTGTCGCCGTGGCGGTTCAGGTAGGCGTGGATGGACAGGTAGCCATCCTCGCCCAGCTGTGCGGTCAGCGCATCGAGCGCGCCGGCCAGGTCCGCGGCCTGCGTGCCGAACAGCTCGACGCTGCCGTCCACCGCATCCGGGGATCCGGCGGCCGGCGCGTCGAGCAGCGAGCGCGCGGCAATCTTGGCGGCCTCGACATCCGGCTGGTCAAACGGGTTGATGCCCAACAGGTAGCCGGCCACGGCGGTTGCGTACTCGAAGATCATGAACGAGGTGCCCAGCGGTGCACTGAGGTGGATCGCGGTGGCCTCCTCATCGATTTCCGCGGGCAGCTGCTCGTGCAGGTAGAGCGGCAGCACGTCGGCGGCCACCTGCTCCAGCTCGGGCGCGTCCGCGTGGGCCACCACGGGGAGCACTCCCTTGCCGAGCTTGCCGGTGGATTCGGCGATGAGCTGTTCGGCCCAGTCCCCGAAGCCCGGCAGGGCGTCGCCGATTTCCGCGATAACCAGCTTGTCGCGGCCGGCGGTAACCAGCGCGGCGCCTAGGTGCAAGGCAATGTTGTCTTCGTCGTCGCCGCTGAGCAGGTCCGAGATCAACCCGGCCTCTTCGATCAGCGCTTCGATATCGGCCCCGGCAAGTCCCGAAGGCACCAGCCCGAAGGCGGTCAGCGCCGAGTAGCGCCCGCCCACATTCGGGTCGGCGTTGAAGACCGCGCGCACGCCTTCCGGATTGTCCATCGGCGAACCCGGATCGGTGACGAGCACCAGGCGGGTAGCCGGATCGATGCCGGCGGCCTCGAAGGCCGCGGTGAAAGCGCGTCGCTGCGAATCGGTTTCCACGGTGGACCCCGATTTGGAGGCGACGACCACGACGGTGCGCTCCAGCTCGGTGTTCACGATCTCGGAAACCATCTGCGGGTCGGTGGTATCGCAGATGACCAGGTCGACCTCGTCATGCGCGGTGATCACCTCGGGCGCCAGCGAGGAGCCGCCCATGCCGCACAGGGCGATCCGGGTCAGGCCCTCGGCCAGCAGCTGCTCGCGCAGCTCAAGGATCTGCGGAAGCAGCTTCGCGGCGGCTTCGAAGGGCTGAGCCCAGCCCAGGCGCATGGCGGACTCGGCTTCGGCCTCGGCGCCCCACACGGTGGGGTCCTGGCCGGCGATGCGGCTGCCGATCTTGGCCTCGATGAGCTGCGGAAGCAGCCGGTCGACCGAGGCGAGGGCCGCGCCGGAAGTAACTAAGCCCAACTCCATCTACTTGGCCTCTTTCAAAGCCACAGACATGTCCTCGAGCAGTTCGTTCCAGGCGACGTCGAACTTCTGAACGCCTTCGACCTCGAGCAGCGACACAACCTCGTTGTAGTCCACGCCCTGGGCCGCCAGCGCGTCGAGCACGCCGTTGGCCTGGGCGTAGCTGCCGGAAACCACGTTTCCGCGGATCTCCGCCTCCGCGGCGGTAGCCTCCAGGGTCTTTTCCGGCATGGTGTTCACGGTCTGCGGTGCCACCAGTTCGGTGACGTACAGGGTGGATGGGTAGGCAGGATCCTTCACGCCGGTCGAAGCCCACAGCGGACGCTGCACATTGGCCCCGGAGGCTGCCAGCGCTTCGTAGCGTGCCGAGGCGAAGGTCTCCTCGAAGACCTGGTAGGCCAGGCGGGCGTTGGCCACACCGGCCTGGCCGCGCAGGGCCAGTGCCGCCTCGGTGCCGATGGTGTTCAGGCGCTTGTCGATTTCCGAGTCCACGCGGGAAACGAAGAAGGAGGCGACCGAGTGGATCTTGGACAGGTCCAAGCCCTTGGCCTTGGCCTTCTCCAAGCCGATCAGATACGCGTTGATGACCTCGCGGTAGCGTTCCAGCGAGAAGATCAGGGTGACGTTGACGCTGATGCCCGCCGCGATGGTTTCGGTGATGGCCTCCAGGCCGGCCAGCGTGGCGGGGATCTTGATGAGCACGTTTTCGCGGGCTACACGTTCGTGCAGGGCCTTGGCCTGGACGATGGTCTGCGCGGTGTCGTGGGCCAGACGCGGGTCGACCTCGATGGACACCCGGCCGTCGAAGCCGTTGCTGGAGTCGTAGATCGGGCGGAACAGGTCGCAGGCGGCGGCAACGTCGTCGCTGGTGATCTCGGTGATCGCGTCTTCGACCGACTTGTGGCGCTGCTCGGCGATGGCCTCGCCGTAGACCGCTGCGTTGGTCAGTGCCGCGGCGAAGATCGACGGGTTGGTGGTCACGCCGACGACGTTCTGCTCTTCGATGAGCTTGGCCAGCGAACCGCTGGTCAAACGCTCGCGGGAAAGGTCGTCCAGCCAGATCGAAACGCCGGCGTCGGACAGGGCCTGGGTATTTGGGTTACTCATAATGTGTGCCAGTTCCTTTACTTAACAACTTTTTCGGCGGCTGCGACAACTGCATCGGTGGTGATCCCGAATTCGCTGTAGAGCTTCTTGTAGTCTGCGGATGCACCGAAGTGATCCAGGGAGATGATTTCGCCCGCGGCGCCGACCAGCTCGCGCCAGCCCTGGGCTACGCCGGCTTCCACCGAAACGCGGGCGGTGATGGCCGCCGGGAGCACCTCTTCGCGGTAGGCGGCGTCCTGCTTGGCGAACCATTCGAAGCTCGGCAGCGAGACGACGCGGGCGGCGATGTTCTTCGCGGCCAGTGCCTCGCGGGCCTCGACGGCCAGCTCGACCTCGGAGCCGGTGGCCAGCAAGATGACATCCGGGGTGGTCTCGGCGCCCTCGCGGACTGCCTCGGCCAGGATGTAGCCACCCTTCAGGGTGCCTTCGGCGCCGCGGAAGCCTGGTGCCGAACGGTCATAGATCGGCAGGTTCTGCCGGGAGAGCACGATACCCGATGGGGTGTCGGTCAGTTCCAGCATGCCGCGCCATGCGTAGGCGACCTCGTTGGCGTCTGCCGGGCGGACGACGTCGAAGTTCGGGATGATGCGCAAGGAGGCGAGCTGCTCCACCGGCTGGTGGGTCGGGCCGTCCTCGCCCAGGCCGATCGAGTCGTGGGTCCAGACGAAGATCGATGGGATGCCCATCAAGGCGGCCAGGCGGATGGCCGGACGCTGGTAGTCCGAGAAGATCAGGAAGGTTCCGGAGAACGCGCGGGTCGGGGAGGAGAGCACGATGCCGTTCACGATCGACGCGGCGGCGTGCTCGCGGATGCCGAAGTGCAGGACGCGGCCGTAAGGGCTGGCATCCCAGGAATCGGTGGAGCGGCGCTCGGGTGCGAAGGACTTCGCGGTGGCGATGGTGGTGTTGTTCGAACCGGCGAGGTCCGCGGAGCCGCCCCACAGTTCGGGCAGCTCATCGGCGATCGCGTTGATGACCTTGCCCGAAGCGGCGCGCGTAGCCATGGTGGAACCCGGTTCGAAGGTCGGGATCTTTTCGGTCCAGCCCTCCGGCAGTTCCCCTGCCTGCAGGCGCTCAAGCAGCGCTGCCTCTTCGGGGTTGGCGCGCTTCCACGCCTCGAACGTCTCGTTCCATGACTCGTGCAGCGCTGCGCCGCGGGTCACTACCTCGCGGGCGTGAGCGAGTACTTCCTCATCGATGTGGAAGGACTGCTCCGGGTCGAAGCCCAGAACATTCTTCAGCCCTGCGACTTCTTCGCCGCCGAGCTTCGAACCGTGGATGCCGCCGGTGTTCTGCTTGGTTGGCGAAGGCCAGCCGATGATGGTGCGCAGCGCGATCATCGAGGGACGGGAGGTCTCGGCCTTGGCGGCGCGGATTGCGGCGTCCAGGGCGTGCATGTCTTCGACGTATTCGCCGGTGACGGTCCAGTCCACGCGCTGGGTGTGCCAGCCGTAGGAGTCGTAGCGGCCCAGCACGTCTTCGGTGAACGCAATGTCGGTGTCGTTCTCGATGGAGATCTTGTTGTCATCGTAAATGACGACGAGGTTGCCCAGTTCCTGGTGGCCGGCTAGCGAGGAGGCCTCGGAGGTGACGCCCTCCTGCAGGTCGCCATCGGAGGCGATGACGTACACGGTGTGGTCAAACGGGCTGGTGCCGGCTTCTGCCGCCGGATCCAGCAGGCCGCGCATGCGGCGCTGGGAGTAAGCGAAGCCAACGGCCGAGGCCAGGCCCTGGCCCAAGGGGCCGGTGGTGATCTCCACGCCGGCGGTGTGGCCGTATTCCGGGTGGCCCGGAGTCTTCGCACCCCAGGTGCGCAGCGCTTCGATGTCTTCCATCTCCAGGCCGTAGCCCGAGAGGAAGAGCTGCAGGTAGAGGGTCAGCGAGGTGTGACCGGGGGAGAGCACAAAGCGGTCGCGACCGATCCAGTTCGGATCCTTCGGGTCGTGGCGCAGGTGCTTCTGGAAGATCAGGTACGCAGCCGGAGCCAAGCTCATGGCGGTACCGGGATGGCCGTTGCCAACTTTTTCTACTGCGTCGGCTGCCAAGACACGAGTGGTGTCGATGGCCTTACGATCCAACTCGGTAAGTGAGAACTCTTCTACTAAGGATTCAATCGCCACTGCGGCGTTCCTTCCATTCAGGCTTGGACGGGGTTTATCCCGCTGACACGCAATACGCCGTCGACCCTGCTACCCGTAGTCGAGCTTTTTGGGGTATCAGGTGGCGACGGCGCGATTAGTGTCCACTGTATCGCGAATCGCTCTATGACTGTATGGGTTGAACAAACATGACACGCACATTTTGCATCAATCTTTGACCCATCGAACATTGCCGAGAGCACAACCGGAGGGCGAGCCTCCCGCGGCCCGGGCTGCGGCAATGACCGGGCGAGCTGAATTAGGGACCTTCTGCTGCGCTCCGGCGCGGCGCGAATGCCGCGCCGTGGCCGGGCGGGGGCCGTGGGGAAATGGTTATCGCGCCGAGCGCACTGGACATCCAGGCGAGGTTGCGTTTGAAGCTTGGGAAAACCTTTGGTCAACAACGTTATATTCTTGTTTGTCTTAGAATTACAAACTTTGGAGCTTGTTTTTTCGGGACGGGATGGCGGTGCCGCCGCGCGGCGCGGGTGCCGGCTGGCGGAGGTCGTCCAGCATTGCGAAGCGTGCGCGGCTGCTCCTGGATGATGTCGGAGGGGGTAAAGATGACCGGAATCACGGAGTTGGCCTTGAATACTTACATCAAGCAACTACCGTCTGAGTTCTATTCGTCGTAGAATAAGTGGTGTCTGTCTTGTACCCGTGTAGAACTGAGTGCGTTTAATTGAAGACTCTTAGCGTCGCCGGATCGTTAGTACCGCGCTCATCGCGCCAACCTGACGAAAATGCTGGGGATTTTGCCAAGCGCAAGGCCCGTGCCTATCTGGCGCTCACCAAGCCTCGCGTCGTAGAGCTGCTCCTGGTGAGCACCTTGCCGACAATGATCTTCGCAGAGCGCGGTTTCCCTGCCGTCTGGTTGATGGTTGCTACCATTCTTGGCGGTGCCATGGCCGCCGGCGCGGCAAGCGCATTCAACTGCTACCTCGATCGCGACATGGATAAGTTGATGAAGCGCACCAAGGGGCGGCCTTTGGTTACCGGTGACGTCACCCCGCGCGAGGCCCTGATCTTCTCTTGGGTCTTGGCGATCGCATCGCTCGTAGTCTTCTGGTTCGGCACCAATCCGCTGGCCACGGCCCTGGGACTTGCCGCGATCCTTCTCTACGTAGTTCTCTACACGATGATCCTCAAGCGCCGCACCTCGCAGAACATCGTCTGGGGCGGCATTGCCGGTTGCATGCCGGTCCTTATCGCCTGGGCGGCGGTCACCGAGACCGTGGAATGGCCGGCGATCATCCTATTCCTGGTGATTTTCCTTTGGACCCCGCCGCACTACTGGCCACTGTCCATGAAGTATGCAGATGATTACAACGCCGCCTCGGTGCCGATGCTAGGGGCAATAGCCAACGCCCGCCGTGTTTCGGTGCAGGTAGTTCTCTATGCCTGGGCCACGGTGGTCTGCTCCCTGCTGCTGCTGCCTATGGGATATGCGGGCATTGTCTACACCGCGATTGCCGGCGGGGCAGGCGTATGGTTCGTCTACGAGTCACATGTGCTCTACCGCGAAGCTCAGCGCGATCACAGCCCTGCCGAGATGAATCGCAAGGCCATGAAGGTCTTCCATATTTCGATCACTTACCTATCGATCGTGTTCCTGGCGCTGGCTATTGACCCGTTCGTCGGCAGCCCGCTGTTTGGCTAAGCAATTACCCTGAAATCCCCGCTTCCATTGAGTTGGAGGCGGGGATTTTTGTCTCTGCGGACCGGATCCGCATGTCGTCGATGCTGCTTCCGGAAATGCTTGGCAGCGGTGGAGCTTCGACGGAGGTATCCCACCGCTCGTGCCCCTGCTATCGCTCTAGCATCCCGCCACTTGGCCGTGGCGGAGGCCATCGTGCTCATTTACGCAGTGACCCACTATTGGTCGCGGGATTCGACGGGGGACTGCTTCTTGCCTTCGGATGCTACGGGCTGCTGCGTTAGGGTCTGTTGGAAAGTTTGCTTCGCAGAGCAGGCGCTAGCCCATGCGGATAGAGAAAAGGCTGGAAACCAGGTGGTTTCCAGCCTTTTGCCATACTGCCTGCGAAGTTAGTGCTGCTCGACGCGCTCGCTCTTCGGCAGCCTGGCCGCACGATCCCAGAGGTTCGTGGAGGCGACCATCAGCAGGCTCGCACCGAGCATATGCAGAAGGACCAAGCCGATGGGGAGCCCGGTGAAATGCTGGATGTAACCGAGGGCCGCCTGCAGTGCAATGACGAGGACCAACCACCAGCTGGCCGCACGGAGCTTGGCGTTGCCTCCGGTGCGGTAGGCGAGCACCAGGACGATCACCGTGGCAAGGACGAGCAAGTACACCGGGGCCGTGTGCATGCGCGTGACCAGCAGGGGATCGAAGAGGTGCCGGGGAGCGGTGGCGTCGCCGGCGTGCGGGCCGGTTCCGGTCACGATCGTTCCCATGATGACGGCAAGCATCGACAGGACCCAAGCGGCCGTCGCGAATTGCCCGATGGTCTTCGTCGTTGGCGGGGTGATGTCATGCTTCAGCTCGCGGCGGGTTCGGTTGACCAAGATCGTCGCCAGGCAAACCAGCGTGCCCGAAAGTATGAAGTGCAGGGAAACAACCCAGGGGTTCAGATCCGTCCAGACGGTAATGCCGCCGATCACGCCTTGAGCCGGAATGCCCGCCAGCAGCACCACTGCGAGCTTGAAGATCGAAGGGTGGCTCTTGCGCATATTCCAGATTGAAATTAAGAAAGCCACGGCAATTGCAAGCAGGACGAAGGTCAGCAGGCGGTTCCCGAACTCGATCAGCCCGTGGTAGCCCATTTCTGGAACCGGGGTCATCGACCCCGGGACGCAATTGGGCCAGTGCGAGCAGCCGAGGCCGGACTTGGTCAACCGCACCGCACCACCGGTGACGATGATCCCAATCTGCGAAACCAAGGAGGCGATAGCAAGGCCGTGGACGATGCGGGTGACCTTCGGCGGCATAGTGCCTAGCCATGCGACGGCGGCAGCGACAATGATTCCGAAGAGGTCACCGATCTTGGCGCGCAACTTGGAAGCCCAGCTTCGTTTAGCTAGGTCTGAAGACATGGAAATCTCCCCTTCATGGTGTTCTGGTTAGTTCCACTTGAATAGTTTGATGGCGGCAAATGAACCAGCGGCGGCCCAAAGCACCAAGAAGATTACGCTTGCGATGCTGAACCGGCCTTCAATGAGCGCCGAGCGCATGGCGTCGCCGAGTGCGGCAGAGGGCAAGGCGTCCAGGGTCGGCTGGATCCAATGCGGCGCCATGCTCAGCGGGAAGAGCACCCCGCCCACGCCGGCGAGCAGGATCCACGCCAAATTCGTGATTGCCAAGGTGGCTTCGGGGCGAACGGTGCCCGCAATCAACAGCCCCAGGGCGGTGAAGGCAGCTGCTCCGAGAAGCAAGAATAAAATTGCCGGAAGGATTCCAAACAGGTTTGGCTCCCATCCGAGCAGCAAGGCCACAAGGGTGATGAGGACTACCTGGATGGCCAGCACGGTGAGCACCGCGATGACCTTTCCGAAAATCAGGCCGGTCTTTCCCAGGGGAGTCGTGGAGAACATCCGCAGTACGCCATAGCGGCGGTCGAAGCCCGTTCCAATGCCCTGGCCCGTGAAGGCTGTAGAGATCACGCACAAGGCCAACACGCCCGGGACGGCGGCATCAATGCTGCGCGGGGCAACGCCTTCGAGCAAGTCGGTAAAGGTCAGCCCGAACAAGGCGATGATAGGCAGCACCACCGCGAGCACTAGTTGCTCGCCATTGCTGAGCATCATGATCGTTTCGTATTTGCCCTGGAGCGCGATGCGCTTGGGGGTGGAAACCGCGTTGGATTTGGCAACAGTCTGGCTCATGCCGACTCCTCCTTTTGCGCGAATTCCAGAAAAACATCTTCGAGGCTACGTGCCTGCAGATTCATATGCTTAGGCAGGATTCCCTCGCGTGCCCACCAGCTGGTGAGCCAGTGCAGATGCTCCGCGGTGCTCACCCCGGTCAAGTGGTACTCGCCGGGAGTGGTTTCGCTCAAGTGCAGGCCTGCGGGGGGTTGCGGGAGCGTGAGGCCAGGTGCCGCGCCAAAACCCACGGGGCGGGTCTCATGCTCGGCGGCGGCCAGCGTCGTCAATTCTGCGACGGTGCCCTGCGCAACGGTGCGGCCCTTGTCGATGATGTACACGTAATCACTCAGGCGTTGCGCGTCATCCATCAGATGGGTGGTGAGCACGATCGCCTTGCCGGCGTCGCGCTGTTCGCTGATCAGATCGAAAACTACTTGACGCGACTGTGGGTCCAGACCCGCGCTTGGCTCGTCCAAGAACAAGACTTCGGGGTCCCCGGCCAGCGCCAGGGCCAAAGCGACGCGTTGCTTTTGGCCGCCTGAAAGCCTGCGGATGGTGCGGCTGCCAAAGGATTCGAGATCTAAACGCACTATCAGCGCATCGATATCTATTGGGTTCTTGTACATGGCCGCGACATGGCGCAGCAACGGAACCGGGCGCATCGAGGGAGGCAGCCCGCCGTCCTGCAGCATTACGCCGACACGCGAGCGGAGGGCCGGATTGTCCCCGTAGGGATCTTGGCCGAGCAATTGCACCGTTCCGCCTACAGGGCGCATAAGCCCCTGGGCGCAGGCGAGGGTCGTTGACTTGCCGGCGCCATTGGAGCCGAGAAGCGTGGTGACCTGCCCGGGGAAAGCTTTGAGGGAGACGGAATCCAGGACCCTGAGCATGCGATTATTCAGCGCAGGAACCGGTCCCAGATCCTTGCTCAGCTCATTGATGATGAGGCTGGGAGTAACTGAAGACACCACAGCATTCTACGTCATGTCGAAGTCAAGGGCTCTGAGTCCTTTGTCACGAAGGCTCGAGTTCGTTTTGCGTGCGGAGGATGATGGTTGTAGCGGAAGAGAAAATCCGCGAGATTTCCAAGGTGACAAGCTCTACCTTAGTAAGTCCTTCCTTACTAGACGTAGGCTAAAAATATAGGCATGCTTGTGTTGTGTATTCATCTAATTCAGACACAGCTAGTACCACAACTGGCACTACGGTTGACGCGGTTGGGGATACTGAGGAGCGCACGCGAGACCGAGTTCTGAACGCAGTCCTTGAAGATGGACCGGTCAGTGCAGCCGAGCTTGGCACCAAGCTCGGGTTCACGCCCGCGGCGGTTCGGCGTCACCTCGATGCCTTGTCCAAATCCGGACTGGTAGAGGTGAAGCTGGTAGCCAACCAGAAGTCGGGCGCAGGCCGTCCGTCCCGTCGGTACGTACTTTCGCACCGGGGACAGACAAAACTGGGCAATGACTACCTGGATATCGCCACCCAGGCACTTAAGGTGTTGGGGGATGCGGCGGGAGAAGATGCGATTCGCAAATTCGCCCAGGACCGTTTCGCGACGATGGAAAGCCGCTATGCGAAAGCGTTAGACGGTGTTGAAGGGTTGGAGGAGCGAGCAGCGAAGCTAAGCGAATTACTTAGCTCCGATGGTTTCGTTGGCTACACCCGCAAGGTTGAAGCGAAGGTTTCAACAGCACTAATGCGCAGCGTTCAGCTGTGCCAGGGGCATTGCCCCATACAAGATTTGGCACGCGAGTTTCCGGTGTTTTGCGACATGGAAACTGAAATGTTTGCCCGGCTGGTCGGTGTCGACGTGAGAAGGCTGTCGACGCTAGCCGGCGGCGGACATGTGTGCACGACCCACATCCCTGTGGGTCGCGGAAAGGCGCCAATACGCGCTGAGAAGAGAACTCGAATCAAGTTCACGAAGCAGGAGAGGCCGCGATGACGGATCAGATTGCACAGGAGTCTGCCGACCCAGGTGTAATTTCCGATATTCTGGAGAAGAACCCCGAACTCCACGGAATCGGTAATTACGAATACGGCTGGTCAGACAAGAACGACGCGGGTGCGAATGCACGTCGCGGCGTTGATGCCGATGTTGTAGCTAACATTTCCAACCTCAAGTCAGAACCTGAGTGGATGTTGGAGCTGCGCCAGAAAGGCTTGAAGTACTTCGACCGCAAGCCGATGCCTACCTGGGGTCCAGACCTCTCGGGCATCGACTTCGACAACATCAAGTACTTCGTTCGCTCGACCGAAAAGCAGGCCACCACGTGGGAAGACCTGCCCGAAGACATCAAGAACACCTACGACAAGCTAGGCATTCCAGAGGCTGAAAAGCAGCGTCTGGTTTCCGGCGTAGCTGCTCAGTACGAGTCCGAGGTTGTTTACCACCAGCTGCGTGAAGACCTCGAAGCCCAGGGCGTCATCTTCCTCGACACGGATACCGCGTTGAAGGAACACGAAGACATCTTCAAGGAATACTTCGGCTCGGTCATCCCAGCAGGCGATAACAAGTTCGCTTCGTTGAACACCGCGACCTGGTCCGGTGGCTCCTTCGTCTACGTCCCCAAGGGCGTACACGTGGAGATCCCGCTGCAGGCCTACTTCCGTATCAACACGGAAAACATGGGTCAGTTCGAGCGCACCTTGATCATCGCCGACGAGGACTCCTACGTCCACTACATCGAGGGCTGCACCGCCCCGATCTACCAGTCGGACTCGCTGCACTCGGCGGTCGTGGAAATCATCGTGAAGAAGGGCGCCCGCGTCCGCTACACGACGATCCAGAACTGGTCGAACAACGTGTACAACCTGGTGACCAAGCGTGCCGTCTGCGAAGAGGGCGCCACCATGGAGTGGGTCGATGGCAACATCGGCTCCAAGGTCACCATGAAGTACCCGGCTGTCTACTTGGTTGGCGAGCACGCCAAGGGCGAGACCCTGTCCATCGCCTTCGCCGGCGAAGGCCAGCACCAGGACACCGGTTCGAAGATGGTTCACATCGCTCCGAACACCTCCAGCACCATTGTCGCCAAGTCGGTGGCCCGTAACGGTGGCCGCTCCGCTTACCGCGGTCTGGTCCAGGTTCGCGAGGGTGCCAAGGGCACCAAGAACTCGGTCGTGTGTGACGCGCTGCTGGTTGACCAGATTTCGCGTTCGGACACCTACCCATACATCGACGTCCGCGAGGATGACGTGACCATGGGCCACGAGGCAACGGTTTCCCGTGTTTCCGAAGAACAGCTGTTCTACCTGCAGTCCCGCGGCCTGGCCGAGGACGAAGCAATGGCGATGATCGTGCGTGGCTTCGTTGAGCCAATCGCCCGTGAACTTCCAATGGAATACGCGCTGGAACTGAACCGCCTTATTGAACTCCAGATGGAAGGATCGGTCGGCTAAGAATGTCCGAGACCACTACTCAGATTCCCGATGAGAAGGCGCGCATTGGCGCCCCCTCCATCCCGGGCTTCACAGAAGAGGGCGAAAACCTTTCGCCATTGAACGACAGCGCCACCTCCCCACTTGCCGGCGACTCGGCCAAGAGCCACAGCCACGGCGGCGGCGAAGGTGTGACGGATTCTTCACGTGCCGGTCGTTTGACCAGCTTCAACGTCGAAGATTTCCCCAAGCTGACCGGACGCGAAGAAGACTGGCGCTTCACCCCGCTCAAGCGCATCGGTGGCCTGCACACCGCTGAACTGACCGGCAAGGCACCGAAGGTTGAACTGACCGGTTCCGACAACGTCTCGCTGCGCACCGTCGCGGCAGACGACGCGATCCGCGGCAACGCCTTCACCCCTGATGACCGCGTGTCGGCCAACAGTTGGAAGTACTCCAACGGCGCACAGGTGCTCACCATCCCGGCTAACGCCGACGATGTGAAGAGCGTCCTGCGCATCACCGGTGAGTCGCTGGATCCAGCGGCTCAGCACCTGATCATCGTGGCGGAAGAGAACTCCGAAGCCATGGTCGTTATCGACCACGTAGGCTCGGCAGTGCTGGCGCAGAATATCGAATTCGATGTTCGCCAGGGCGCTCGTCTGCGCGTTGTCTCGCTGCAGGCTTGGGAATCGGATGCAATCCACGCTTCCTCGCAGCAGGCCTCGGTGGCCAAGGACGCAACCTTCAAGCACATCGTGGTCACCTTCGGTGGCGACCTGGTGCGCGTGAACCCTTCGGCTCGTTTTACCGGAGAGCACGCCGAGATCGAGCTCTACGGCCTGTACTTCGCCGACGCCGCTCAGCACTTGGAGCACCGCCTGTTCGTCGACCACGCGGTACCGAACTGCAAGTCGAACGTGCTGTACAAGGGTGCCTTGCAGGGTAAGAACGCGCACACCGTCTGGGTTGGCGACGTGCTGATCCGGAAGGCTGCCGTGGGAACCGATTCCTACGAGGCGAACCGCAACCTGGTGCTCACCGACGGCACCCGTGCCGACTCGGTGCCTAACCTGGAAATCGAGACCGGCCTGATCGACGGTGCCGGACACGCTTCCACCACCGGACGCTTCGACGACGAGCACCTGTTCTACCTGATGGCTCGCGGTATCGATGAGAAGACCGCACGCCGCTTGGTGGTTCGTGGCTTCCTGAACGAAATCGTCCAGCAGATCGGTGATGAGCAGCTCCAGGAGCGCCTGACCGACACCATCGAAGAAGAATTGGCAACCACTACCCTCTAGGTAGTGCCGGTTCTACCAGCCTTTTAGATATAGAAACGGAACGACGTATGTCTACTCTGGAAATCAAAGACCTGCACGTCTCGATCGACACCGAGCAGGGTGAGAAGGAAATTCTCAAGGGTGTTTCGCTGACCATCAACACCAACGAAACCCACGCAATCATGGGCCCCAACGGCTCGGGCAAGTCCACCTTGGCCTCGACCATCGCCGGCCACCCACGTTACAAGGTCACCTCGGGTTCGATTACCCTTGATGGCGTCGACGTGCTGGAGATGAGCGTTGACGAGCGCGCCAAGGCCGGTCTGTTCCTGGCCATGCAGTACCCAGTCGAGGTCCCCGGCGTGACCATGACCAACTTCTTGCGTACCGCCAAGACCGCAATCGACGGCGAAGCTCCGAAGCTGCGTACCTGGACCAAGGACGTCAAGGAAGCCATGGCGAAGCTGAAGATCGATGCGGACTTCGCTGGCCGTAACGTCAACGAAGGCTTCTCCGGCGGCGAGAAGAAGCGCGTCGAAATCCTGCAGATGGAACTGTTCAAGCCTAAGTTCGCCATCTTGGACGAGACCGACTCGGGCCTCGACGTTGACGCGTTGAAGACCGTGTCCGAGGGCGTCAACCGCGCTCAGGATGATAACCAGATGGGCACCTTGCTGATCACCCACTACACTCGCATCCTGCGCTACATCAAGCCAGACCACGTGCACGTGTTTGTTGACGGTCGCATCGCTGAGCAGGGTGGCCCGGAACTTGCAGATCGTTTGGAAGACGAAGGCTACGACCGCTTCCTCAACGTCAAGGCCTAGTAAGGTAAATTCCATGAGTGAATCAACCGAACAGAGCACGGGAGCCGCTACGACTCCGTTGGAAGACGTAGAGGAGGCGCTCAAAGACGTCATTGACCCGGAACTCGGTGTTAATATCGTCGACTTGGGCCTGCTTTACGGTCTGAAGTACGCGGAAGACGGCGCACTTATTCTCGACATGACCCTGACCACCGCGGCTTGCCCGCTCACCGATATTATCGAGGAGCAGGTCGCCCAAGCGATGGAAAGCGTTGTCGACGAGCATCGTTTGAATTGGGTCTGGATGCCGCCTTGGGGTCCGGAACGCATTACCGACGATGGTCGCGACCAGATGCGAGCCCTTGGGTTCAACATCTAAGTTGTAGAGCCAAAAGGCACCTTTCGAATCTTTCAAGATTCGAAAGGTGCCTTTTCTTAATCCGCTTGTTGAATCTGCGCTGGTTGTAGCCCCGTCCCTGGCCCGATGGTTTTAGTCGGGCTGTGTGTACACCGATTCAAAAGCCATCGCCGTACCGGTGCCACCGGCGGCGGCCATGAGGGCCAGACAGAGTTCATCGCCGCGTGCGGTGGCCCGTGCCTGCCAAAAGAGCCGGGTGGCCAGCAAAGCCCCGCTGGCACCGTAGGGGTGTCCCAAGGCAAGCGCGCCGCCATCACGGTTAACCGTTGAGGCGCCAATTCCTAGCTCTGCAAGGCAAGCCAAGGCCTGGACGGCGAACGCCTCATTGAACTCGATGAGTTCCGCCTTGCCTAGCCGGTCGACGCCGAGCAGCTGCGCAAGCTTTTGATACGCGGGCACCGCTGCCATGCCAAGGATTTGTGGGTCGCAGGCCCCGGTGCCAGTTCCTAGATATCTCAGGGCAAACCGTGCGTCAAGTCGTGCATAATGCTCTGCATCGACAACCAACACCGCTGCGGCCCCATCATTTATAGGGCATGATTTGCCTGCCGTCACGGTACCGCCGGGAACGAACGCGGGACGCAAGGAGGCTAGTTTCTTGGCCGACAATCCCTCGCGTGGGCAGGTATCGGATTGGACCACTCCCGAAGGAGTGCCAATCGGCACGATTTCCTGGTTGAAGCGTCCGGCTTGCTGCGCTTGCACCGCGCGTTGGTGACTGCGTAGGGCAAACTCGTCCTGGGCGGTGCGGGAGATCTGGAACTGTGCGGCGATGTTCTCCGCGGCCACACCCATTTCCGGGTCGACTTGCGGGTGTGGGGTAAAACGGGCGCGCGAATAGATCCGTGGCGGAGAAGCGGGATCCCCATTCTTCTCCATTCGCCAAGGTGCGGTGGATACCGATTCGACACCACCAGCGATCACCGCCCGTGCCTCGCCGCAGCGCACCATTCTGGCTGCCGCTGCGATTGCCTCCAACGCGCTCGCGCATTGGGCATCGAGGGTAGTCGCCGGCACGGAGTCAGGCAGCCGAGAAACCTGCGTTGCGACGCGCGCAATGTTTCCGCCGGGTCCTGCCGCGTTTCCCGCGAAGACGTGGTCCACGTCTGCAGGGGAGATTCCAGTGTCCTCCAACAAGGCGTCAAAGACCTTGCCCAGTAGTTGGTCGGCTCCGAGACGAGCGAATTCCTTATTTGAGCGCACCACTGGCGTGCGCCTGGCGGCTATGATCAAGGCTTCATTCATCGCAAGCGCAGCTTTCTCAGTCCGGATGTTGTTGGTGCTGGAAGAGTTTGAATATCGCATTTGCCGCTGGCGGTCAGTGGCCAAGAAGGCAAAAACACTACGTCGTGGGGAATTTTATAAACGGGCAGAATCTCGCGGAGTACCTGCAAGACCGAAGATGGATCGGGCAGTGGCTGGTGAAGAGCAAGTTGCACATAGGCGGTCAGCACCGTCTTGCCGTGGGCCAGGCGGTGCGCCAGAACGAGCGACTGCCTCAAGCCTGCCGCTTCGAGCGCTCTGGTGATCTCCGCAGGATAGACGTTGTTTCCATTGATGTTCATCATCTCGCCGCCGCGGCCAAGGATTTGAATACGTTGACCGGGTAGCAAGCGGGCAATATCTCCGATTCCGGTCGCTTCCTCGCAGCGTTCTAGCTGGCCCGAGCCCTGCGGGTCATAACCGATGGCGTTGAAGGCACTTCGAATCATGAGCCGACCTGTCCCGTCGGTGCCATTCTGTGCATGCAAATGTGCCCGGACTCCGTCGAAGAGCGTCCCCATGAAAGGGCTCTCCTCGGCTTCTTCAAGGCTGCGCTGGCGGTAGGCAATCAGGCTGTGCTCGCTGCTGCCGAAGTATTCGATGCAATTTACGTCTTTCGAGAGCTGTAGGATCTGCTGGGCCAGATCCAGGCTCAGGGCTTCGCCGCCGGTGACCACGTGACGCAGCCCGGAGAGCCGCTGGAGTGGAATCTGCTGGAGCAGCAACCGCACGAGCGAAGGAACTGCAACCAGTCGGTTACAGCTGGTTGACTGCAATAGTCGCCGAACGTGCCCGGCCTGCCAACGTCCCGGTGCCACTAGGGTGCCGCCGAGCGCGACCGATTCAACCAGCGCATATAGGCCGAGGCCATGAGCGAGCGGACCGGGAACAAGCGTTGTGGAATCTTCGCTGGCCCCGAGAATCCCCGCGCACCGGCTGATGGACTGCTCCCATGAATGGCGGGTGCGAACAACTGCCTTGGGGCTGCCGGTGGATCCGGATGTGAAGATGAGCAAAAGCTCGGAGTCGGAGCCGGCCTGTGTGGCCAGGTCCGCAAGCGCATGGCTGGGATCCGATACCTTGCGCACGCCTAGAGCCGTGTGGCCAAGCTCTGTCACCGACGCTTCACCGGGCTGATCCGTTAGGACCTTCGGAGACCCGAATTGCGTGAGCGTGGTCTTCAGCTTTTCGGCAGGCCAGGTCGGATCGAGAATCATGGCGCTCACCCCGGCGAGCACGCAGGCATGGAATCCTATGGCCAATGCGACTGGATCCGAGCAGTAGAGTCCTACGCGACGGCCAATGCGTGGATCCCGCTGCAATGCCTGAGCCAAATCGTGGCTCGAGGCGTACAGGGTTGCGTAATCGATTACCTGGGAAATGCTGATTACGGCCGGGTGATCTGGACGAGTGAGCGCGTGATGCTGCAGCTGGCTGGCGAGATTCATGGATCTAGCGCATGAGTCCCCGGTAGCTGCGGTGAACGGTGACGGCCACGAGCGTGGCGACCACTGCCTTGATCAGATCCCCGGGGATGAACGCCAGGGAACCGAGCGCAGAGGTGCCAAGGTCAAGGCCGGTCACCACGGAAGTCCAGGGAATTCCGAAGAGGTAGATGATGCCTATTCCACCCAACAGTATGGAAAGCAGTCCGGTCACGATGCGCGTGCCCTGGCTTTTCTGGCGAAGCACCCAGTACTTGAACAATACGCCAATGACCAAGGAGCCAAAGATCCAGCCGAGCAGGTAGCCGCCGGTTGGGCCGAGTAGGACCGCGAGTCCGCCGCGGCCGCCTGCTAGGAGCGGTAATCCTGCCAGGGCAAGGACAACCACAACCAGGCTGGAGAGCATGCCTCTGATGGGGCCGAGCAGCGCGCCTGCCAGCATGACGCCTAAGGTCTGCAAGGTGATGGGCACCGGAACGATGCCAATCACGATTGGGGGAACAAGTCCCATGGCTGCGATCATCGCAGCAAAAATAGCTACGTAGACGGTATTTCGGGTTTGCGAAGAAGTGGCAGTTGCCATAGTTGGGTCCTAACGAATGATGCTGCGAGAGCTGATGGCGAGGTTATTTGAGTTTGTCGGCAGAGTCGTACCCACGAGCTTCCAGTGCTTCGGCGGTGTCGTCGGCAATTCGCAGTGAGCGAATCACCAGCGGGACCGCCACAGCCAAAGGATTGTTGGCCAGCCCGCGCGCATGCTGTGCCTCGCGTACTTCTAGATAAACTCGCTTGAGCTCTGGAATGAAGCGAATGGCTAGAGATAGCCCCAAGGAAATTTGGGCCGGGTTAGCGCCCACATAACGCAGGGGAGAGGCCACCTGCTGAAAGAGTTCCAGCATGGCGTCGAAGGTTGTGGTCAGGCTGACGGCGTAGGCGAACATGCACATGGTGAGCAATCGAAGCACGGACACCCAAGCGTTTTCCCAGTTGGTCTGCATGCCCAGCGAAATAAAGACAAAGCTGAGGATCAGCAACAAGGTGATCAAGGCGGTGCGCAATTGCTGAAATTTCACTCGCGCGCTGAACAGCAGCAGGAGGCTGCCAATGAGCAGCACGACAAGCGCTTGCCAACTTGGGATCAGGTACAACCCGATGCTGATAGCCAAGAGCGCGCCAAACTTTAGTCCGGCAGGAAGCTTTGCCAGGTAGGAGGTATTGTGTGCCGCGATCATACGTGGCTCCACTGCCGGTAGTGAGCGATGGCGTCCGCTGGAAGGCCGTCAAATGCAATGGTTCCGTCGGTGACGACCAGAACGCGATCGAAATCTTCTAGCAGTTCCAGATCGTGTGTGATCACGATCGCGCGCTGTGGAAGCTGCGCAATTTCGCGTTGGAAGCGTAGCCGGTTGCGCAGATCGAGCATGGTCGTTGGCTCGTCGAAGACGATCGTGCGTGGCTGCATTGCGATGACGGCGGCCAGCGCGACCATCTGCTGCTCGCCCCCTGAAAGGGTATGGCTTTCCCGGTCCGCCAGATGCTTGATGTTCAACTCGTCTAGCGTTTGCTCGACCCGGACCTTGCGGTCGGCCTTTGACAGCCCTAGGTTCTTCAGGCCGAACGCAATGTCATCGGCCACCAGCGGCATGATGATTTGGTTTGCCGGGTTTTGGAAGACGAAACCTACATCGCGGCGTATCTGTTTTGCATGCTTGGAGGTATTCATTTCGCCTACGCGCACCGTGCCATAGGTGGGAACAACGAGAGCATTGAGCAATCGCGACAGGGTGCTTTTCCCTGCGCCGTTGGCGCCGATGATTCCGATGCGACGTTCGTTGAGCGTCAGATTGATATCAGCTAGGACGGTGCGGTCCTCGAAGCTGACGGTGACCTGCTCAAGTTGGATCTCTGGTAGTTCCACAATGCTCCATCGCGACGTACTTGTTCGCCCAGTAAAACACCAGTGGCTAGTTGGCGGTAGGGCTGCGTTCTTCGTGGCCGATTCAACCACTGAGAAAAGAGCATACTTGATCACTGTTCAATTGTCTTGATCGGTGTTCAAGAAATATTTAGAAGCCGAGGAACTGTTCGTAGATAAGAACTAGTGAGAGTCCGATCATGATGATTCCTGAAGATGCGGTCACTATGCGTGCGGCTAGTGGACGTGAGCGTAATAAAAGACGCGAGGCGAAGGCAATCGAGAAATACACAAGGACTGACACGGCGAAGTGCGTGAGTCCAAGCGCTCCGGTCTGCAGCGATAGCGGCCAGGTGGCAGAGCGGTCAATGAATTGGGGAATGAGCGCAAGGTAAAGTAGCAAAGCCTTCGGGTTGGTGCCGCTGGTGAGAAGGCCCTTGAAAAACGCGCCGCGCCATGGGCCGCCAGGTTTCAGCAGCGGACGGGTTTTGGCAAGCACGGCGGTAGCCGCGAAGGGAAGCTCCGCGGGATCGCTTGAAGAATTCACCGGAGTCATGGACTCGGAAGATGCAGGCGATGAGGTGCCATAAAATTTCGCCGACCTCCAGCTCGCGAGGGTGACGACGCCAAGCCATAAAAGGTAAAGGGAACCGGCCATGGTGAGCCATAGCAAGAGTTGCGGCGAGCTGGCCACAAGTGCCGCTACGCCGCAGACCAGTAGCGCGGTATGAAACAGATATCCGGTGAGTAGCCCCCAAACTGCTGCGCAATATCCCTTGGGCCCAATGGCCGAAGAAATGATATACGCCCAATCGGCACCCGGAGTGCAGGCGAGCGTTATGGAGACAAGGAGGAATCCGGTTAGTTGAGCGATATCCAAGGTGTCTCCTCATGGTTCCAGCAGTACTAGTGCAAGCGTAGGAAATATTCATCAAAAAGTGTTTGCCGATTTTGCTTGAAACTGGGAAACATAAGCACGATTTTTACGATCATTGTGGAATTGGCGCAAAAATATTGCGTAGTATGCTGGTGCTATGGATAAATTGGATCGTGCGATTATCGCCGAGCTGCAATTGGACGGCCGGATGAGTGCAACCGCCTTGGCGAACAAGGTGGGACTGTCGGTTGCGCCATGCCACCGCCGCATTCGAGAACTCGAACGCACGGGGGTGATCGCCGGATATCAAGCCGTTGTCGCCCCTGAGCGCGTAGGGCTGGCCTTCGAGGCGTTGGTGTTCGTGACGCTGAAAGATCGCACCCAGCTCAAGGCCTTTGAGGCGGCTGTAGAAAAGGATGAACTCATCGTCGAAGCGCAGCGCCTGTTTGGCGAACCGGATTTCCTGCTTCGCGTGTACGCCAAAGACCTGACGCACTATCAGCACCTATACGATGACGTGCTAGTCGAACTGCCTGGAGTGGAAAAGCTAAATAGCACGATCGTGATGCGAAATATCAAAGAGCGGGCGATCCTGCCGGTCTAGTGGTTGACTTCCACCGCGTTGCCAGATTGCGCTGCGCGAGGTGTGATGAGCAGCGAAATCACCAGAATACCCGCAATGATCCATAGCGCCTGCGGCAAGCCGGTGGCATCTGCAACGAAACCGATAACCGGAGGTCCGCTGAGCATCGCGCCATAACCGAAGGCGCTGATCACGCTCACTGCTCTTGGGCCGAGGTGATCGCTACGTGAGGCAGCGATCGACATGCCAACAGGGAAGCCAAGGGCGCTTCCAAGACCCCAGAGCACGGCGCCCGCTCCTAGGGTTGCCGTATCTTCGCCCAGGATAAATAGCACGATCCCAATGAGGCCGATCATTCCCATGATCATCAGCGAGCACTTGGTGCCAATGCGGTCCACGATCGGCCCACCGGCAAACCTGCCTATCGTCATGGCTCCGGCGAACAGGGTGAACATCAAGGCCCCGCTTGGGTGGTCCAAACCATGGCCGTCAACCGAGGCCACCGCCAGCCAGTCATTGGCTGCCCCTTCGGCGAAGCTCAAGCCAGCAACCATTAGCCCGAGCAAGAGCAGCAAGCCCCGGTGGGAGCGCGCTCCGGACGTCTGCAGTTGGGACTTGTCTCGCGGACGGGAATAGTTGTAGTTCCAATCCCTGAATCCAGTCTGTGCTATGAGTGCCAAGGAAATAATCATCACGGCGACCAAAATAAAGTGCCACGCGGTGGTGATGCCCAAGCTGAGGGTGGCCGTCGCGATTCCTGCACCAAGCAATGAGCCGAGGCTGAAGTAGCCGTGCAGCGAAGGCATGATGCTCTTGCCAAGCTTTCGTTCAACCTTGGCCCCATTGACATTCATCGTGATGTCAAGGGAGCCAAAAACCAGCCCATTGGTGAAAAGCACGACGAAGGCTAAGGCCTCGCTGTGCAGTATCGACACGGACAGTCCTAGCCCGACAAGTATTAGGGCAAGAATTATCGGCAACACCAGTAGCAAGTTCTTGGCCGAGACTCTTCGGCTCAGCGCCGGCGCAAACGTGATGCCGGTCAGAGTTCCAGCGGTCATGCAAAAGAGGAAAGCCCCGAGCCGAGAGCCAGAAAAATCAAAGATCATGGCGAAGATCGAAAGTCGGCCCGCCCAGGAGGCGAAGGATAAACCAGCAATCAAAAAGATCAGGTTAACGCTTAAGCGTTCGCCGAATATCGGCTTTGCTCGAGCGGGGGCGATGAGCGCCATTTACCGGTTCCTCCTGATTTGTACAGCTCCTTGAGTTTATCCCAGTTTCAAAAAAGTTGAAACTAAAATCTATGCGATCCCGAGTACTGCTAGCGCACTTTTAGGGGGCTCCTATGAAACTCTAAGTATCGGTTACTTTTCGGCTGGGCGTTCCGCTAGCCGGGGTTCTTTCTAGGCCGCTGAGCATGAGGATTTCTATCGGCAATAAGGCGATTGGCGAAGTGCCGCGAAGGCATCACGCAAGCGATGCGGCGTGGGGCCAGGGGTGAAGCGAGGAGTTTTCGAATCAAATTGCTGTGGGATTGCTAGTGGCGATCCACGAGCAGGAATGCAATCCCGGCGGGCAAACGCAATAGCTCAGAGGCGTCATGAAGAGATCGCGAACCTGGCGGGCTGTTGCAGGCTTGAACCCTTGCTCGAGGAATACTTCTTTTGGTGATACGCAAATCCGAAGAGGGGCCATGGGGTGGGGGCTCAAAACAAAAACTATGGTCAAAACCCGCTAAGGTCTCTTTCTCGTTTCAAAAAGAAAAACCGCCGCTCATTTGTATTACCAAGTGAGCGGCGGTTTAATTTGGTACCCCCGGCCGGATTCGAACCGGCGACCTAGAGATTAGAAGGCTCTTGCTCTATCCAGCTGAGCTACGGAGGCGTAACCGAAAATTAGTTTAGCCCATTGACAAGCAAGATCTCTAACCGGAGGCGCTAGTGTTGTAGGAGGAGCGCTTTGTTAGCTGTTGAGTAGGGGATCTTTGTATGCAGCGATGGAGAATTGGCGGACTGAAAAGTATCGCCTGTTATACGGCCATAAGTTTTGGGCTCGCGTGGCTCGTAGCTTTGCCATTGTGGCAAGGCGCGGGCCTTCACCATCCGCAGTTCATGTGGATTGCCATGGGTATGATGCTGACGCCCACTATCGCTGCCCTGTGCATGAGCTTGCTTCAACGTCGCGGAAAACAGTTTTTGCAGGAATCCGGGCTGCTTCCGCTTGGTAAGCCCACGCGATTTCTGCTCGCAGTGCTGCTTGCCTACCTATTGCCGATCGTCCTAATAATTCAGGCGCCAATCATTGGCACATGGCTGGGGGTCTTCCCCGGAGACTTGAACCAGTTTATGGTCTTGAACTTCGTGGCGGGGACCGACGGGCCCGGCAAATATTTGCTTGGCCAGGCAGGAATCATCCTCGTTGCCGGACTAATGAACCTCATTCCTGCCCTGGGCGAAGAGATCGGTTGGCGCGGGTGGCTATGGCCAAAGCTTCAACCACTGGGGCAGCTGCCCGCAATCTTGATTTCAGGTGTTATTTGGGGTCTCTGGCATGCTCCATTGATCCTATTGGGATACAACTATCCGTTCGCCAAGGGCGCGTGGGGCCTTGCCGCGATGTGCGGAATGTGCATCTTTGTGGGGGCAGTTTTTGCGTGGCTGCGCACATTCAGTGGCTCCGTCTGGCCTGCCGCATTTGCTCATGGCGTCTTCAACGCCAGCGTGGGTTTGGTATCGCTGTTCATGGTTATGGGGTCAATGCTTGATTCGACCAAGGCCTCAATCCTGGGCTGGTCGGGTTGGATCTTTCCCGGGGCGGTGATTTTGGTGATGGTGCTATTCGGAGCCTTTCGGGCTAGGCCCGATCCAAGTTATCCACAGAATGAGCCGAGGAGTACCGGATCTAATCGGCCTGGGCTCAGCATGGACTGAAGCCCCGGGGCCGCTCCCGGGGCAGGACCAAAGGAGAAGAACGTCATGAGTGATCTTGTGACCATCCGTGCAGTAGTTGGAACAGAGCCACAATTGAGCATTACCCCACAGGGGCTAGCGGTGCTCAAATTTCGTGCGGTGACTCATGAACGCAAAAAGGACCCTGAAACCGGACAATGGGTTGACGCCGGAACCAATTGGTTCTCAGTGAGTGCTTTCCGAGGGCTGGCCGAGAATGGGATGGAGTCGTTGGAGCAGGGCGACCACATTGTCGTGATCGGCAAGCTCCAAATACGCCAGTTCGAACGGGCGGATGGATCGCGCGGAACGAGCGCTGATATTGAGGCCTTCTCGTTCGGCCATGACCTGAAGTTCGGGACCTCGCACTTCACTAAAGTGCGAAACGCCTCGGGCGACATTGAACGTTCGTCCCATCCCCAGCAAGCCGAATCGCGCCACCAGTCCGTGAACGAAAACACCGGTGGCTCGTGGCCTGAGAGGGACACCGACGCAGCGTAATTCCTCCGCATTCAGTGGTGTCACGGGAAAACGTGTGAAACCGGGCACCACTGGAGCAAAATAGTGGTGTGTGGATTCGGATTTGCACCCACTGAGGCACTAGCCTTAAGGGCATGGCGGAATTTATTTACACGATGACCAAGGCTCGCAAGGCCGTTGGTGACAAAGTCATCCTTGACGATGTCAGCATGTCGTTCTACCCGGGCGCCAAAATTGGTGTCGTGGGCCCTAACGGTGCTGGTAAGTCAACGATCCTGAAGATTATGGCGGGAATCGATACCCCGTCCAATGGTGAGGCACGTCTTTCACCTGGTTACTCTGTGGGCATCTTGCTGCAGGAACCACCCCTCAACGAAGAAAAGACCGTCCTGGGCAACGTCCAGGAAGGCGTCGGCGAGATCTATGAAAAGATCACCCGATTCAATGAAATCTCAGAAGAGATGGCTCAGGAAGGTGCCGATTTCGACACCTTGCTAGAAGAGATGGGCAAGCTCCAGGAGGCTATCGACGCCGCCGACGCTTGGGACATCGACAACCAGCTCGAACAGGCAATGGATGCCCTGCGTTGCCCACCGGGCGACGAAATGGTCACGCACCTCTCCGGTGGTGAGCGTCGACGCGTCGCGCTATGCAAATTGCTGCTGCAGAAACCAGACCTGTTGCTCCTCGATGAGCCCACTAACCACTTGGACGCCGAGTCAGTATTGTGGCTCGAACAGCACCTGGCAGCCTACCCGGGCGCGGTTTTGGCCGTAACCCACGACCGTTACTTCCTGGATCACGTCGCCGAGTGGATCTGTGAAGTTGACCGCGGTCGTCTGCACCCATACGAGGGCAACTACTCCACTTACCTGGAGAAGAAGCGCGAGCGTATGGAGGTGCAGGGCAAAAAGGATCAGAAGCTTGCTAAGCGCCTGGCTGAAGAGCTCGATTGGGTTCGCTCCAACGCCAAGGGCCGCCAGACGAAGTCGAAGGCTCGTCTGGCCCGCTATGAAGAAATGGCCGCGGAGGCCGAGCGTACCCGCAAGCTTGACTTCGAAGAGATCCAGATTCCACCTGGTCCACGTTTGGGTCAGGTCGTCATCGAAGCCCAGGATCTGAACAAGGGCTTCGGAGAACGTGTGCTAATCGACGGACTGTCCTTCTCGCTTCCTCGAAATGGCATCGTCGGCGTGATCGGTCCTAACGGTGTTGGTAAATCGACTCTGTTCAAGACCATTGTTGGCATGGAAGAACTTGACGGGGGCACGCTGAAGATCGGCGATACGGTCAAGATTTCCTATGTTGACCAGAACCGCGAAAACATTGATCCGACAAAGTCCCTTTGGGAAGTTGTTTCGGAAGGCCTGGATTACATTCAGGTTGGTCAGGTTGAGATGCCTTCGCGTGCTTATGTTTCGGCATTCGGCTTCAAGGGCCCAGACCAGCAGAAGAAGGCCGGTGTCCTCTCCGGTGGTGAGCGTAACCGTCTGAACCTTGCATTGACCCTGAAGCAGGGTGGCAACCTCTTGCTGCTCGATGAGCCTACAAACGACCTTGACGTTGAAACTCTCTCGTCCCTGGAAAATGCTCTTCTCGAGTTCCCAGGTTGCGCAGTGGTCGTCTCGCACGACCGTTGGTTCCTGGACCGAGTCGCTACCCACATCCTGTCTTACGAGGGTACGGAAGAAAACCCATCGAACTGGTACTGGTTCGAAGGAAACTTCCAGTCTTACGAAGACAACAAGGTTGAACGGTTGGGGGCCGATGCAGCTAAGCCGCATCGTGTGACTCACCGTCGCCTGACTCGCGACTAAGTCTGAGTCGAAGCCAAAGGCCACCACGAATTATTTTCGTGGTGGCCTTTGGGCTATCTAAGTAAGGTTGCCGATGCAATCCTAGATTATTTACACGGCACCGATGCATCGAGCAATGAGGGCAGCTTCAGGTATCCGCGGTTCTGGTACATCAGGTGCTGAACTGGCTCTCCCGTGATGACTTCAAGGATCTCTGCCGCAATCAACCGCGAACCTCCGACGCTAATCGAGGAGTGAATCTGTGCGCGCATGGACACCGGGGCCTTGTGGAAGTGCGGCTCGCCGGTTGGCAGGTAGGACCAACCCTGATCGGGCGTGAAGCGAGGAGCGCCTGGGCGGGCGAAATTGTCGGCAAGCTCCGAATGGTCCTCGCCCAGCATGTGAATCATGAATGAGCTTGCGGAAAGCACCGCACCTGCGGCTCCGGATTCTTTGGTGAGTGAAAAAGAAACCGCTACGGGCTCGATGGACAACGATGCCAGGCTGGAGATTGTTAGACCGTAGGGAATGCCAGCAACCGATGCGGTGATCAAGGCTACGCCCGCGGGGTGGGCGCGAAACGCATCGCGGAAATCAGCCGACAAGTTCTGCATAGGTGAGTAGTCCTTCGCTTGCTGAATCTTTGCGATCCATGGTTCCTATTCGAAAAGTTTCTGTGTGGCTAGATACTAACTACCCTTAGCGTAGAACCTCAAGTAAGCTTGAGGTCAAACTGCTGGTCAGTGATGATGGGCACAGGGGAGTGAACATGATCGAAAATGCAGTACCCGGACAGCAGCTTCTCGGGATTGGCCACGTGAGCGAACGCACCGGCGTGGCAAAATCAGCGCTGCACTACTATGAAGAAATCGGATTGATCTGTTCGACTAGAACCTCCGGTAATCAGCGGCGCTACCCACGCCATATGCTTCGACGCATTTCGCTGATTACGGTCGGCAGCAAGCTCGGCATTCCGTTGGCGGACATCCGTCACGCTCTTGACCCGGTGCCAATGGATAAAATTCCTTCCGAAAAGGACTGGCAACGCGCATCCAACGAATGGAAGCGGGTCCTCGAACGCCGCAGGCGCGCAATCGAAGAACTAGAAGACAGGCTCATGGGCTGCATCGGCTGCGGGTGCCTTTCGATGCAAGCATGCTTGCTGCTGAATCCAGAGGACGCGCTGGCCCAGGAAGGATCCGGTGCCCGAAGGCTGGAAACCGGCGAAGCCGAAAAAGATATCTAGTCAATAAGTTCCAGAGTTGGGCCGAGCTCAACAACATCGCGACGACTTCGGTCCGTTCCGGCCCGGATTGTGGGGTGTCTGACTTCCCTCGCCAAGGAGCGGGCAACTTAAAACCTGTCCAGCGTTGCGTGCTGCCCCATGGAATACCGTTTGGGATTCGAGCGTGAGCCGGAGCCTATTCGTCTTCCGCTAAGAATTCTGGGAGTCTCACCATGCCCTCTTGAGCTACGGTTGCGACCAGTTCGCCGGCAGCATTGAAGACCTGCCCGGTGCCGAGTCCCCGAGCCGAAGAAGCGCTCGGTGATCGCAGGACGTAGAGCAGCCATTCGTCGGCTCGGAATTCGCGATGCCACCACATGGCATGATCCAGGCTGGCGATACTCAGGCCACGATGAATCCAGCTGACGCCATGGCCTCGGAGCACCGGTTCAAGCAGCATGTAGTCGCTGGCGTAGGCCAGAGCGGCGCGGTGCAACATCGGATCATCGGGCATCGGGGCGGTGGTGCGCATCCATACCGCTGCCATGGGCTCGTGCTGGTCATAGCCTGGAAGATAAACCGGTTCGGTGATGTGGCGCATGTCGAACGGCCTCTCGTAGGCCCATTCGCGAGCAACCGGGTGGTCGAACTTCCCGATGATTTCCGCCGTTGTGCGCAATGTTTCCGGGGCCGGTACTTCAAATGGCACCGGATCGTGATGATCCAGGCCGGATGCAGGTTCCTGGAAAGAAGCAATCATGGACAGGATGGGCACGCCGTTTTGATAGGCATGTACTCGTCTCGCCGAGAATGAGCGGCCGTCGCGCAGCCGCTGGACACCGAAGGTGATGTTCTGCGATGCATCACCTGGACGTAGGAAGTAGCCATGCATTGAATGAATTGCCCGTCCCGCGGGAACGGTGCGCGATCCAGCCACCACGGATTGGGCCAAGACCTGGCCACCGAAGACTCGGGTTCGAGACTGCTTGGGCGTATGACCGATGAAGATATCTTCATCCGTACGCGCCCGGTCTTCTCCGTCTAGATCCAAGAGATCTAGCAGGATCTGAGTAGTGCCTAGTTCCTCTGTCACGATAATGACTCCTTGACGTGCTTTCGATGACTTTGAAAACTCTATCGTGAGAAGTGTCAAGAATCTCGCGACAGCACCGCAGGACAGTGCCGGCATGTGACGAAAATGCTTGCGTGCACCGGATGATTAGGATCAAGTCATGAGACGATTGCACTATGGTCAGTGACGCACTTGTTTTTGAAGATTCCAATTCAGTCAGCGATTTAGCCAACCTGCTGAGCAGGGCAAAGGCAATTGAAGATGACGGAGCCTTGCTGACCGCACGAGGCACTGCCCTTGCGGTTTATGTTCCGGTTCTAGTCCCGGCAGAGCTAGGCCAGGGCGATTACACCATTCTTGGTATGCGTGTGCATCGGTTGGCCGTGGAGGGCGCGGTAAATGCATGCTATTCCTTCTCCGCAATTCAGGATCGCCTGGCGCGAATGGGCGAAGCTTCCACCGAATTCGTGTTACCGCCAGTGGAAGAGAATCCCAGGTGGGCGGCTATTACCGTGCCAATGGCTGGGTGGGAAGATGCTGGGAGCGTTCCTGATGACGTGCTATCCGCAGCCACGCAGACAGGTATCGACGCGGTGGCCCAAGCCTTGCCTGCCAATCCGGGGAAACCTGTCGTAGCGCAAATCCGCCAGCGGATTTGGTCTTCCGAGTTGGAGAACACCGAGCCTCGTCTGCCGCTTGGCGCCGCCTTCGCGATGCATGCCTTGGGATTCCTGACCCCGGGCGGCGAAAGCCGTGTACTGCGTCAGGGGAACTGGATTCGAGTCAGCAACGGACTGGGACATGTGCTGCTGCGCCGTTCGGCCCTGCTTGCTTAAAAGTGAAATCCGCGCCGGCAGCACCGGCGCGGATTGCCACTAGGGAATCTAACTTGATGCGTTGAGCAAGGAATGCGCCGCGCGATCAAAATATTCTCGCAGCGTCTCGGCATGGAGCATTGGTAGCTCCAGCTGATCGATAGCCTTGTTCATATGCCCGAGCCAAACATCTCGATTATGCGGGTTGACGAGGTAAGGCATGTGGCGCATGCGTAGGCGTGGATGCCCGCGGTGCTCCGAGTAGGATGTCGGGCCGCCCCAGTACTGCTCGAGGAACAGCTGTAAACGAATTTGCGCCGGGTAGAGATCCTTCTCCGGATACATTTCCCGGAACTGCGCATCTTCTGCAACGGAGGTATAGAAGTTTTTGCTCAGCTGCGCAAAAACTACGCGGCCGCCTACCTCCTCGTAGAAGGTTCCGGCGTAGTCGGACGGATCCACCGGTGCCTGAGCCAATTGCAGGAATTCTTCACTTGACGGACCGGTAACCACCGGATTGGTCATGGGATCCCGTTTCACGGTGTGGGGCAGTGGGTTCAAATCGCTCATGGGTACTTTCCTGAAATTATGCGGCAACTGGTTCATGGAGAACCGGAAAATTCACGGATCTAGCGATGAAACATACCTTATTGGCTTGCTGGTGGAGAGAATCCGCGAGTTCTCGTTGGGACTCATCGGCTAACTGAACCTGCGGGCGGAGAATCACTTCGGTAAATTCGCCACTGTTATCTCGGTTCAACTTCAAGCTACCGGAAGCCTGATCCTGATAGCTGGTGACAACTACTCCGTGGGTTACGGCTACATGGAGATAGGAGAGCATATGGCATTGGCTCAAGGCCGCCAATAAGAGCTGTTCGGGGTTCCAGCGATCGGGACTGCCATGAAAAGTCGGATCGGCCGTGCCCGCGATGTCGGGTAGCCCGGCCGCGCGGATGAGGTGCTCACGGCCGTAGTCACGATAGCTGGTGGTGCCAGCTCCGCGATTACCCGTCCACTCTATCTCTACCTGATAGCTGTGCTGCGAGAGGTCCATGCTGCTATTCTCCCACCATTTAAAATGCTTGTGGTGTGCCGTGTGGCACAATGACTGGTTTCCGTACCTACTAGGTACCATAACCCCATCGAGCCATGCCGCACACCACTGGGGCACACTAAAAGTTAAGCTCCGGCGTCCGTGGCCCGCGCGGCCAGCGCCCGAACCACATCTGCTTTGCATTCAACCAGCAGCCGGCGCATGGCCGGATGCTTTTCACCTAGCGTCGACAAGAACGCATCGGTGCGTTCGATGGTCTGCGGAGAGACCATCGAGGTGGGGTAGAAGCCGAGCACGATCTGCTTCGCCATTTCATGGGAAAAATTCTCCCACGCATTGACCAGCAGATTAAAGTAATCCTCGGTGTAGCTTTCGAGCAGCGAGTTGTCATGGGCAATATTGAATCCGGATATCACCGCTCCTTGCTGATCATTGGATAGTGTCGCCGAAGTGGCTGCGGCAAAGGCCTCGGCCTTCGCCTCGGCTGTTGGACGAGCTGCCCGGGCAGTGAACCAGTTTGCCTTGCCCTTGGCGGTGTCGTCGCTTGCGAGCATCGCGTCGAGAGCTTCCCCGTCCAGGCGAGACCCTGCAGACAACGCGATCGCCAAGGACCAGCGCAGATCGGTGTCGAGGGTAAGACCCTGCAACAGCACCGTGCCGTTGAGCAAGCCGGCCACCTGGTCGAGCTGGGCCGCGGTGCGTGAACGATGCGCAAACGCCTTGGCGAACTGAAGCTGGGCATCGGAACCGGCTTCGGCCCGCTGCGCCAATTCCCACAGGCGATCGGCGGCTTGCACCGAAATTTCCTTGGCTTTGTCGCCAGCTACGTAGTAATCCATCGCAGTATTCAACTGGCGCAACAGCACCATGATTACCGAGGAATCAATTTCGTGCCCGATATTGTTGAGCAGCAGTTGCACGTAGGCGCTGGCCGGGGTCTCAGCATCGCGCACGGCATCCCAAGCTGCGCTCCACACCAAGGTGCGTGGCAGCGACTCGGTGAAGTCCTTCAGGTGCTCAATTGCGGTAGCCAGCGAGAGCTCATCCAGACGGATCTTGGTGTAGGTCAGGTCATCGTCGTTAAGCAAGACCAGATCGGGGCGCTGCATTCCTACAAGCGCTGGAACCTCGGTGGCCGGGCCAGCAACATCGAGCTCCTCACGGTGTACGCGCACGAGCTTGCCCTGCTCATCTAGGGTGTAGAAACCCACCGCCAGCCGGTGCTTGCGCAATGTTGGGAACTGCTCGATGGCCGACTGGTTAATGGTGAAGCCGGTGATGCGTCCGGACTCATCGGTGGAGATGTCCGCCTTCAAAGTATTCACGCCGGCGGTCTCCAGCCAGGATGTGCCCCAATCGTTCAAATTACGCCCGCTAGCCGACTCAAGCTCGGTCAGCAGGTCAGGTAGCTCGGTGTTGGACCATGCATGCTTTTTGAAATACTCGCGTACACCGGCCATGAACTCTTCTTGGCCAACGAAGGCCACCAGCTGGCGTAGCACCGAAGCGCCCTTGGCGTAGGTGATGCCGTCGAAGTTGACTTCCACATCTTCCAAATCGTTGATCTCGGCAACGATCGGATGGGTGCTCGGAAGCTGGTCCTGGCGGTAGGCCCAGTTCTTTTCCATGATGTTGAAGGTGGTCCAAGAGCTGGTGAACTCGGTATTCTGTGCCGCGGCAAGGGTCGACATGAACTCCGCGAAGGATTCATTGAGCCAGAGGTCATTCCACCACTTCATGGTGACCAAGTCGCCGAACCACATATGGGCCAGTTCGTGCAGGATGGTGATCGCTCGGCGTTCCACCATGGCGTGGGTCGGACGGGAGCGGAAGATGTATTCTTCGAGAAAGGTCACGGCTCCAGCGTTCTCCATGGCCCCCGCATTGAATTCCGGTACGAACAGCTGATCGTACTTTTCAAACGGGTATGCCACTCCGAAGTTCTTTTCATAGAACTCGAATCCCTGACGAGTGATGGTGACGATATCTTCGGTATCCAAATACTGCATCATCGAGGCGCGGGCAAAGACTCCAAGCTCAATGGTGCGGCCATCGGCCGAGACCAACGAGTCCCGTGCAACCTCGTAGGGTCCAGCGATTAGCGCGGTGATGTAGCAAGAGATGCGTTGAGTGGCAGGGAAATCCCAACGTGAGTCCTGGCCATCGACCACTGGCTGGGGAGTTGGCGCGTTTGAAACTACGTTCCACTTCGTCGGGGCCTTCACCGAAAACTGGAAGGAAGCCTTAAGATCCGGCTGTTCGAATACGGCGAACATGCGGCGGCAGTCGGCGACCTCAAACTGGGAGTAGAGGTATACCTCCTGGTCGACTGGGTCTACGAATCGGTGCAGTCCCTCGCCGGTATTCATATAGCGCGCATCGGCATCGATCACCAGCACGTTCTGTGCCGCGAGTTCTGGAAGCTGGATCCGTACCCCGTCGGCGACGACCGTTGGGTCCAGCTCGGTGCCGTTGAGGTTCACCGAGCGGACGGTGTCGGTGATCGCGTCGATGAAGCTGCTTGCTCCCGGGGTCGCGGTGAAACGGACAGTGGTGCGAGACGTGAATACGCGGTCGCCCTGGGTTAGATCCAGACTCACCTCGTAGCTGTCGACATTGATCAGGTTCGCGCGTTCGGTTGCTTCGGCGCGCGTGAGGTTCATTCCGGGCATTGGGCTCTCCGTCTTGAGGCGATGAAGTGACATCGCCGCAGTTTCTGAAACGAATATTGAATAACTTCCTCCATTGTGTCACTGGCAACGGGGGAGCACGCAAGTCCTTGACCGCAAAATTTTTATGACTGGCAAAATAGTGCGTGCTCACATGAGGTGTCACAGACACTGCGAATCATCGCAGAGTTAGATTCTATGTCCGGTGGGTCGCTAAGCTTGAGGGAGCATTAAACCGGCTTTCCTCCCAACGAATGAGGCAATAAAACATGCGCGTGCATATCGCCACTGACCACGCAGGTCTGGAACTGAGCGACTTCTTGGTCAAGCACCTCACGGACCGAGGGTACGAAATGGTCAATCACGGGCCGAAAGCCTATGACCCCGAAGATGATTACCCAGCTTTCTGCATTAACGCGGCTCAAGCTGTCGTCGCGGATCAGCGCGCGGGCCTAGACGCCTTGGGTATCGTCCTCGGTGGGTCGGGCAATGGGGAACAGATCGCTGCGAACAAGGTCGAAGGCGTGCGCGCAGCGCTAGCGTGGAACCTTGATACCGCGAAGCTTGCTCGCGAGCACAATGATGCAAATGTCATCGCGGTTGGCGGACGCCAGCACTCGGTGGTGGAAGCCGCTGAATTAATCGAAGCATTCCTGGCTGAACCTTTTAGCGAGGCCGAACGACATGTGCGCCGCATCGGTAAGATCGCCTCGTATGAAACAACCGGCGAGGTTATCGACTAACTGTGCCTGAAGGACATTCCCTGCATCGCCTGTCCCGCCAATTCGACGATGTCTTTGGCGAACAGGCGGTTCAGGTTACTTCGCCCCAAGGGCGCTTTGCTTCAGATGCCGCTCGCATTGACGGCCACGAGCTAGAGCACGCCTTCGCCAAGGGGAAGCAACTGTTTTGCCGCTTCTCAAACGACCTATATCTGCGGGTGCATTTAGGCCTCTATGGGGCTTTCGATTTTGGCGGCGACAGCCTATTCGCTGGAGCTTCGTCCATCGGTGCTCCACGACGCATAGGCGAGCGTGAAGCCCGCATGCAGGAGACTGCGTCATACTCCGGACCGCCTGCTCCAATCGGCGCGGTCCGTGCTCGCATCGTATCCAAGCACGGCTGGGCGGATCTGCGTGGCCCCACCGCATGCGAAGTTTTGGACATCGATCAGGTGCAACGGCAGCTAGCCAAGCTTGGACCAGATCCTCTGGCGGGGGCATCGGCCCGTTTTCAAGCTTCCAAGGGGCAGGTGGAACCAGGTGGAGACCAGCGATACTTGGATGCAGGGCTCAGGGAATTTCGAGTGAATCTCGCGCGCACCAGCACTCCCATCGGCGTAGCGTTGATGAATCAGAACGTGATCAGCGGTGTTGGGAATATTTATCGCGCCGAGGCGCTATTCCGCAATCGTGTTTCCCCAACCCTTCCGGCCAACCAACTTTCCGGGCGAACCGCCAACAAATTGTGGTGGGATATTGTCGCCATCATGGAGGACGGGGTCCGCGATGGAAAGATCATTACTACTCGTGAAGAAGATCGCGAACCTGAAGGCGTGCTCTGGCCGGACAACGCCTACTACGTTTATCAGCGTCAGGGGATGGGCTGTCGCAAGTGCGCGGGGAGCATACGACTCGAAGAAGTAGCTGGTCGGAAACTGTACTGGTGTCCGCGGTGCCAGAAGTTGCCGCGCAGCAAGGACGTTTCACGCTAAGCATCTGGATGCTTGGGTGCGGATTAACTCAGGAGATTCTGGCCCCTCGGCGTGTTTATCACCTTGCCGGGCTCCACGTGGTGCTATAGAGGATGTGTCCAAGTCGGAACCCAAATCAGCCGATTTGCATGGACCTAGATTTATGGTCTAGACTAAATTCTGTTCGCGGCGATGAAGTCACGAAATGTGGGGATGTAGCTTAGTGGTAAAGCCTTAGTCTTCCAAACTAATGATGCGGGTTCGATTCCCGTCATCCCCTCCGAATAAAAAGGTCCCGCTGATGCGGGGCCTTTTTTGCGTCGATGCTCGAGCGATGCCTACACCACGCAGAATTCATTTCCTTCGGGATCTGCAAGAACCACATGATCCAGTTCACCATTAATGCAGTGCCGCGCCAGTTCGCTAGCCCCCAGGCGCATAAGCAGCCCAACCTTCTCTTCGATCCGTTGCCGGCGCAAGTGTGCGGGCTGATTCCGCCCCAAGCCAACTTTCAGATCTAGATGAATCCGGTTCTTTGCGATCTTCCCTTCTGGGACCTTTAGCATCGAAATTTGCGGACCTTCGCCTGTAGGGTCGCAAATCGCGGCCCCGTCATCCCACTCGTCCTCTGGAACATCGCAAGCGATAAGCCAGTCGGTCCAAGAGGTGAACCCCGATGGCGGGGGAGCGTCCGCATAATCAAGCGCCGCTTTCCAGAATTTTGCTTGCTCCACCGGTGAGTTGCAGTCAAAGGTCAGTGCCCAAGTAGTTGCCATAGGGCGATCGTAGTCCCGATCGCTTGACTGCGCGGAGTCTATGGATGGTCACGTCTGGTGCGGTGCGGTTCGGCGGCTTCAGCCATCGTGGAACTTGCTGGATGATTTGAGTGCAAAAACGATGAAAAACGTTCAAATTTCCTGTTACTCACCTCACCTTTTTCGCTGATTTACGCTAAAAAGAGACGTCAAGGCGGTAAATTCCGCGTAAATTCGCTGAAGTTGTTGATAATTGCCAGCAGGATGCCGATTTTGCATTTAGCGCGAACCCGTGTAAATTTATTTCTTGTGATCACGCAGGGATAACAAAAACCCAGCAGCGATTCACAAGATGTTGACTCAGGTGAAAAGGGATTTTCACTAGGAGTTCAACGGGGTATAGCTCAGCTTGGCTAGAGCGCGCGCTTTGGGAGCGTGAGGTCGCAGGTTCGAATCCTGTTACCCCGACTCATGAAATAAAAAAACTTCGGTTTATATCTCATGAAATCGAGAACTAAATATAATTTAGCTCTGGTGATCACCGGAAACTGTGAAAGGTTAACGGTATGCATCACAAACGATTAGTGGATAAAGGATAACTCAGGTTAGACTAATCACTGCTAATCGGGGTGTAGCTCAGCTTGGCTAGAGCGCGCGCTTTGGGAGCGTGAGGTCGCAGGTTCGAATCCTGTCACCCCGACTCTGTCGAATAACCCCGCAACGCCACCATGTTGCGGGGTTTTTTGCAGATCAGACCTAATTCTTAGACACTCAGGAGTACAACGCTGTGAAGAGCGCCGTCGAAAACGTCAACCCGACTCGGGTGAAACTGAACGTTGAGGTTCCTTATGAGGAACTGAAGCCCCGCGTCGATGAGGCGTACAAGACCATCGCTCAGCAGATTCAGGTTCCAGGCTTCCGCAAGGGCAAGGTTCCAACTCGCATGATCGATCAGCGCGTTGGTCGCGGTTACGTCATTGAAACCGCTGTGAACGAGGGGCTGAACGACTTCTATCAGAAGGCCATGGTCGAGCACGAGCTGACCCCGCTGTCCCGCCCAGAGGTTGACATCACCGAGCTGCCTTCCATCGAGAAGGAAGGCGAAGGCCAGCTGGTCTTCAGCTTCGAAGTTGATATCCGCCCGAAGGTTGAACTGCCTGACTACAAGGGCATCGAGGTCTCCGTCGAGGCAAAGGAAGTTGCCGACGAAGATATCGAGAAGGCCCTAGACGACCTGCGCGGTCGCTTCGGCACCCTGAAGGATGTTGAGGCACCAGCAGCTGCAGATTCCTTCGTCACCCTCGACCTGACCGCTTCGGTTGAGGGCGAAGAGGTCGACGCTGCACAGGGTCTGTCCTACCAGGTGGGCTCGGGCAATATGCTTGAAGGCATGGACGAGGCTGTTACCGGCCTGTCCGCTGGCGAAGACGCAACCTTCGAGACCACCCTTGCCGGTGGCGAGCACGCAGGAAAGACCGCAACCGTCAACGTTGTCGTCTCCGCCGTGAAGTCGCGCGAACTGCCAGAAGCGAATGACGACTTCGCTCAGCTTGCTTCCGAATACGACACCATCGCTGAATTGCGCGACTCGCTGTCCAAGGATGCTGCTGAGGGCAAGATTGTTGAGCAGGGTGTTGAGGCGCGCGAACTCGTCTTGGACAAGTTGGTCGAACTGATCGAGGTCCCTGTGCCTGCATCGGTGATCGAAGAGCAGATCGAGCAGCACTTCAACGCACCTGACGCTGAAGCTGACCACGACACCGAGGAGCACCGCGCAGAGGTTCGCGAGAACACCGAGCGTGCTTTCAAGAACGAAATCATCCTTGACGCCGTCGCAGACGCCGAGGAAGTTGGCGTTGAGCAGTCCGAGCTGATCGACTACATCGTGCAGACCGCAGGTCAGTACGGCATGGAGCCGAACCAGTTCGCGCAGATGCTGGACGGCGCCGGCCAGGTCCCAATGCTGATGGGCGAGGTTCGCCGTCGCAAGGCACTTGCCAAGGTGCTGGAATTCGCAACCGTCACCGACTCGAACGGTGCCGCTGTGGATCTCACTTCCTTCGTGAAGCCAGCTGGCGAAGAAGAAGCTGTAGCGGTCGAGGAGACCACCGAGGCCAAGTAGTCCCCGGCATATAGATGGCCGCCTGCCAGCTTGGAAACAAGCTGGCAGGCGGCCATTTTTTGTTCGCTCTCGGTGTACTCATGCGCCGTGAGCGAAAACGGGGCATGAAACGCCCCAAGGCCGGGTTGAAGTCAGTAATCTCAAAGTAACCAGTTGCAGCTTTGAGATTCGAAATAGAGTTTCAAAATCTGATCTACACGTTTGGAAGAGGTAGAGAACATGTCAAATGATTCGCGCACTCCCACCATGGCCACCGTTGACCCGGCCGGCCGTGAGGATTACATCTACAACCGCCTGCTCAAGGAGCGCATCATCTGGCTGGGCTCCGAGGTCCGCGACGACAATGCGAACGCTATTTGCTCGCAGCTGCTGTTGCTTTCGGCGGAAGATCCTGAGAAGGACATCTACCTTTACATCAACTCTCCAGGTGGCTCCATCACCGCGGGCATGGCTATCTACGACACCATGCAGTACATTCCCAACGATGTCGTCACCGTTGCAACCGGCCTGGCTGCTTCGATGGGCCAGTTCCTGTTGTCCTCGGGCACTCCGGGCAAACGCTACGCTACGCCGAACGCCCGCATCCTGATGCACCAGCCTTCCGGCGGCATCGGTGGTACCGCCTCGGATATTAAGATCCAGGCCGAGCTGATCATGCACATGAAGAAGGTCATGAGCGACCTGACTGCCGAGCAGACCGGTCAGAGCGTTGAGCAGATCCTTATCGATAACCAGCGCGATAAGTGGTTCACCGCTGAAGAGGGCCTGAAGTACGGCTTCTACGATCAGATCGCCATGCATGCCGGCACAGTCACCGGTGGTGGCGGCGTCGATACCGCCAAGTAGTCGGTCTTACTCATCCGCCTGAATCCCAAAGATTTGTCCTAGGAGAAAACCATGAACTTCAATCCGGAAGCCATCAGCGGCCAGACGCCGTCGGCCCGCTACATCCTGCCGCAGTTCGAAGAGCGCACCCCATACGGGTTCAAGCGTCAGGATCCATACGCCAAGCTGTTCGAAGATCGCATTATCTTCCTCGGCGCCCAGGTCGACGACGCGTCGGCCGATGACGTGATGGCACAGCTGCTGGTGCTCGAATCCATGGATCCGGAGCGCGATGTCACCTTGTACATCAACTCACCGGGTGGCTCGTTCACCGCGATGACCGCGATCTATGACACGATCCAGTTCATTCGCCCAGAAGTGCAGACCGTTTGCCTCGGCCAAGCAGCCTCAGCAGCAGCTGTGTTGCTGGCCGCCGGAACCCCGGGCAAGCGTCTGGCGCTGCCAAACGCCCGCGTGCTGATCCACCAGCCATCGATGGGCGGGGGCGAACGCGGTACCGCAACGGACCTGCAGATCCAGGCCGAAGAGGTAATGCGCATGCGCGCGTGGTTGGAAGAGACCATTGCCGGGCATTCGGGCCAGTCCGTGGAGAAGGTTCGCGACGATGTGGAGCGCGATCTATTCATGACCGCTGCCGACGCCAAGGAATATGGCATCGTTGACGAAGTGCTTACCCCACGCAAGGTAAACCGCGCTCAGCTCGGTAACTAGGCCTTACGCGGAATAATCATTGAATATTGGCGGTTTACCTTGTAGGTGCGTTCTCCACAAGAGGAGGACACCACGCAGGTAGACCGCCATATTCAGCTAATTTTGGGGTTATCTGACCTAGAATTGGGATAGTCCACGGCAACTCAAGCAAACAGGAGATCGGTGCGATGGGACGAATGGGCGAAGGCTCGGATCTGTTGAAGTGTTCTTTCTGCGGAAAGAGCCAAAAGCAGGTTAAGAAGCTAATTGCAGGCCACGGAGTCTACATCTGTACCGAATGCATCGAACTGTGCAATGAAATCATTGCAGAGGAGTTTGCTGAAGAACAGGTCTCCGAAGATTTCTCGCTGCCAAAACCGCTTGAGATCTTCAATTCCCTAGAGGAGTACGTGATCGGCCAGGAGAACGCGAAGCGTGCTCTGTCCGTAGCCGTGTACAACCACTACAAACGAATTCATGGCACCCAGGAGCAAGGTCCGGTCGCTGCCATAAACAGTGACAACCCACTGGACGATGTTGAGGTTTCAAAATCCAACATCATGTTGATAGGTCCCACCGGTTGCGGTAAGACCTATCTGGCGCAGTCGCTGGCCAAAAAACTCAACGTCCCGTTCGCCGTTGCAGACGCGACCAGCTTGACCGAGGCAGGTTACGTTGGTGAAGACGTTGAAAACATTCTGCTCAAGCTAATCCAAGCCGCAGACTTCGATGTGAAGAAGGCCGAGACAGGCATTATCTACATCGACGAAATCGATAAGATCTCGCGCAAGAGCGAGAATCCGTCGATTACCCGCGATGTCTCGGGTGAAGGCGTCCAGCAGGCATTGCTGAAAATTCTCGAAGGTACCGTTGCCGCAGTCCCGCCACAGGGGGGACGCAAGCATCCGCATCAAGACTTCTTGCAGTTGGACACGACAAACATCTTGTTCATCGTAGCTGGCGCTTTTGCGGGGCTCGAAGAGATTATTTCTTCACGCGCGGGACGTAAGGGAATCGGCTTCGGCGCGCCCTTGACCGCGCTGAAATCTGAAACCCCGTCGTATTCCGATGTTCGTCCTGAAGATCTGCTGAAATTCGGTTTGATACCCGAATTCGTCGGACGACTGCCAGTGATCACCACGGTCGAACACCTTGATCGCGAATCCCTGGTTCGGGTCCTGACTGAGCCGAAGAACGCTTTGGTCAAGCAATACCAAAAAATGTTCCGCATGGATGGTGTGGAGCTGAGCTTCGAACCGCAGGCATTGGATGCGGTCGCGGAGCTGGCCATCGAACGTGAAACTGGTGCTCGCGGGCTTCGGGCCATTTTGGAAGAGAGCCTTGGCGGGATCATGTTTGAACTGCCAAGCCTCGAAGAAATTGCGGAAGTGGTTGTCACCCGTGGCACGGTAATGAACCGTGAAGCACCGCTACTTCTTTCACACGATGTCGCTGCCAAGCGAAACAAGAAGTCCGCGTAGTTTAAAATCCCGTTGAGTTATCGGTAGAAAGTTGAGGGTTCATGCCCAAGCGCACTCAAGTTGATTTCTGGTTTGACCCGATTTGCCCCTTTGCATGGGCCACTAGCCGCTGGATCAAGGAAGTTGAAAAGGTCCGCGACATCGACGTGAGCTGGAATGTCATGAGCTTGTCGGTGCTCAACGAAGGGCGGGAACTTCCGGAAGACTACCGCGCGTCCATGGATATCTCTTGGGGTCCGGTCCGAGTCGTGATCAAGGCGGCCCAAGACCATGGTGATGAAGTGATCGACAAGCTCTATACGGCCATGGGCGAACTTTTCCATCACGAAAAGGTTTCAGATCGCGATGAGGTGATCGCCCGAGCTCTTGCGAAGGTAGGTTTGCCTGCCGAACTCGCAACTGCGGCGAATACCGATGAAAATGATGCTGCACTTCGTGCAAGCCACGAGGTAGGCATTTCCAAGGTTGGCCAAGATGTAGGAACACCAATCATCGCCGTGGATGGTGTCGCGTTCTTTGGGCCGGTTATCACCCGGATCCCAACCGGAGAAGACGCCGGCAAGATGTTTGACGCTGCAGCGCAACTTGCTTCGTTCCCCTACTTCTTCGAGATGAAGCGCAGTCGGACCGAAAGCCCAATCTTCGAATAGTCCGGGATTGCTTAAAAGAGCAAAGGGTCCAGCCAAGAAGTTCTTGGCTGGGCCCTTTGCGCTTGGCATGGGGCAAACGATACTTTCGGCTCCCGATCAACAATGAGCAGTTAGTTCGCGACGCATCATAAGTAACCTCTTGGATCTCTGGGGAGCGCTCTCACTGACTAGTCGTGAGTTAATGCTTGCATCCTTGCTAATTGTTCCGAAAAAATTTATATGAATTTTCTATGCAGGTAATGTGAAGTGCCTCACGGTTCTTTCACAAATTATTCCAGCTCCTACACGGAGTGGCTGGTTCCGTCGACCGGCGTGTGAGATCGGAGCTTCTCGGAGATTACTGGGCAGTAGCGAATGCAACCCGAAAGCAAAGGGTGCACGCGGGTTTTCGGTGCCATGAAAGTTTCCGGCAGAAGTTATTAGTAGGAAAAAATCCGTTTCAGACTTTTTGACGGTTGCGACAATGAACTCTCAAATATCTTGTTGGAAACCCCTAGGTAATGCCTGAAAGATGTGTTTGACTAACTCCCACAGGTGCTTCGGCACATGCTTTCGATGGCGGCCCCCATCCGCCAGATAGGGAGAAATCGTGCAAGATAGATACGAAGATCGTGGTCCAAAGAAGGGCAAAAACAAGGGCAGAGCATTCGCCGCGCTTTTGCTGGCCGGCGGACTCATCGGTGGAAGTGCATCGATGGCTATGGCTGCCCCCACAGCCCCCACGGACAAGATCGAGTCGACAAGCATTACCTTGTCGCAGGCGGAAAATGCAATGAGTTATTGGACTTCTGAGCGCATGGAAAACGCCAAGTCCGCTGACAGCCTCGCCCACGGTAAATCAACTTCAAACGCCCCGCTGAAGGCGGGAAAATCAAAGAAGATTGCCGGCCAGGAAGCGATGAAGCGCAACGAGAACGCCAACAAGCCGAAAAGAGGATCTGCGGTCACTCCGGTGTCCCACATTGGTAAGGTGTTCTTCACCCTCGGCGGATCTGACTATGTTTGCTCGGGCAACTCGGTTGTCTCGGCCAACGAATCGACCGTGTCCACAGCCGGACACTGTGCCAATGAAGGACCGGGCGCGTTCGCAACTCGATGGGTGTTTGTTCCCGCCTATGAAAATGGCAACGCACCCTATGGATCCTTTGCGGCTACCGAACTGGTCACCCCAACGCAGTGGAGCAACGGCGGCGACATTAGCTACGACACCGCCTTCGCGGTGGTCACCGACAACAGCGGGGTAAGCCTCGCAGATCAGGTTGGAGCTTCGGGTGTCGCGTTCAACCAGGCGCGCGGATTGAACTACACAGCTTTCGGATACCCTGCCGCGACTCCGTTCAACGGTGAAACTTTGCAGTCCTGCAGCGGAACTGCCACAGCTGATCCCTACGGACAGTCGCAGTCTCAGGGTATTCCCTGCGACATGACGGGCGGTTCCTCCGGCGGCCCATGGTTCCTCGGCGGTTCCGATGGATACCAGAACTCCGTCAACAGCTTCGGCTACAGTGGAGTGCGCAACACGATGTTCGGCCCCTACTGGGGATCGGTCGTTGAGCAGGCATATAACGCAGCTCAGAACTAGCAAGACGTGATTTGGGCGGAATGTCAGCGACGACATTCCGCCCAAACCCGTTTAGGAGCAGGGGATGCAAGCAGAGGATGACGCTGCTGGCGAATGCGCCAGCGGAAAGAGCAGTAGGCAAAAGTTGGATCAAACGGTCAGCGAACAGCTTTCATATTTTAACGATACGCGGAAGCAGGATGCTAAGCCGATGCAGGTAGTAATACCAAGCCCAACCGGGCAAAGCAAGGATGAGGACGGCGGCTGACCCTGCCGCTGGGCATTCTGGTTAACGCATACTGCTCTCGAACCGACAGGTTCGAGAGCAGTATGCTAGGTATCGCTCGCAACGCGGCTATTTGGCTAGCTCACGAACGTGAAATTGAATGGATACCTGTAAGAACGACCTGCCTGATATTCGTTTGGAGCATTAACTGCGGCCACGATGGCCACCACGAAGCAGATGAGGCCGCCGAGCAGACCGATGACCCAACCGACCACGGGCAGGAGCGCCAATAAAGCGATGATCGCGCGGATGATGCTGAAGTTCAGGGTATCTCGATGGAAGTCTCGCACTATCGGGTTGGTGCGTTCCTTATCGATGATGAAGAAGATCAGCGCTGGAATAATTCCGAAGAATGCAGATAGCCAGCCGTTGAGCTGGATCCGTTGGAGGTTCTCATCCGGGCTTTGCCCCTGGTAGCTCTGTTGCGGGTCATTCACCCGCCCCGGATATGGTCCAGCCGGTTCTGAACTGGAAGGGGGCGTCGTTGATTCGCCAGACGAGGGAGTCGAGCGATTGCCCTCGCGGAGCGGATCGGAGTCATTTGGGTCTTCCGGTGTGGTAGTCATACGAGCCTCTCTAGAGAGTAGCTTGAATATGTAGTATGAGCGTACCCCTCGACTCTAAGCCATGAATAAATAATATCAAGGCGTCGAGAACCAACAATTGACTTCGGCATCGTCTTCGAAGACCGATTCAAGGAACGGTTGAGAAATGAGGAAGGCCGTCGAGAGATTCTCGACGGCCTTCCTCACAGACTGTTTTCGAAGACTAGGCTTCTTCTGCGGGTGCCAATTCCACGTTCACTACGCTCAGCTCGCCTTCGGCCTCAACCAAAGTCAGTTCGCGTGCGTTGCCAGCCGACTTGAGGTCGGCGAAGCCGGCTCGCAGCTGTTCAACCTGAGCCGCTGGTGCATGGATCTCACCGGAAAGGACCTCGGTGCGCTGCTTGACCTTCGCGTCCGACTTGGCCTTACGGATGCCAGAAAGTGCCATGCCGACGGTTGGGAGAACCGTTGCGTCGGCACCTTCGGTAGCGGCAGCCAAGTGAGTGGAACTAGGCCACTGCGACAGGTGCACGGAACCGGTGCGCCACCAGCCCCAAACCTCCTCGGTAGCGAACGGCAGGAATGGTGCGAACAAACGCAGCACCGAATCCAAGGTCGTAGCAAGAGTCGCCAGCACGCTAGCCTGCTCCGCTGCACCATGACCGCCGTAGGCGCGGTCCTTGACCAATTCGACGTAATCGTCGGTGAATGACCAGAAGAAGGACTCGGTGATGTCCAGGGCGCGGGCATAGTCGTAGTTCTCGAAGGCACGCTGTGCGTCCTGGATGACCGTGGACAGACGCAGAAGCAGCGAGCGGTCCAGGCCGTTGGCCACCACCGATGCGTCGTCGGTGAGCACATTGGTCTCGGTGGCGCCCAGGTTCAAGACGAACTTCGAGGCGTTGAGAATCTTGATCGCTAGGCGGCGACCGATCTTCATCTGGTTGATCTCGTAGGCGGTGTCCGCGCCCAGCTTGGCGCTGGCTGCCCAGTAGCGCACGGCGTCAGAACCGAACTTCTCCAGAACCTCGTTCGGAACCACAACGTTGCCCTTGGACTTGGACATCTTCTTGCGATCCGGATCCAGGATCCATCCGGAGATGGCCGCATGCTTCCATGGGACATCATTGTGCAGCGCATCTGCGCGCACGGCGGTGGAGAACAGCCAGGTGCGGATGATGTCGTGGCCCTGCGGGCGCAGATCAAAGGGGTAGACCTTGGAGAAGAACTGGTCGTCGCGTCCCCAGCGGCCCGCGATCTGTGGAGTCAGCGAGCTGGTAGCCCAGGTATCGAGCACATCTGCGTCACCGATGAAACCGCCGGCCACCCCGCGCTGGTCCTCGGTGAAACCTGCTGGAGCGTCGGCAGCCGGGTCAACCGGAAGCTGCGCGATCTCCGGCAAGATCGGCGCATCGTAATCCGGTTCGCCATGTTCGTCGACCTTGTACCAAACAGGTACCGGCACGCCGAAGAAGCGCTGGCGGGAAACCAACCAGTCGCCGTTCAGCCCCGAGACCCAGTTCTCGTAGCGCGAGCGCATGAACGAAGGATGGAAATCGATCTGCTCGCCGCGCGCGATCATCTGGGTGCGGCGCTCTTCGTCGCGCCCGCCATTGCGGATGTACCACTGGCGCGAGGTGACGATCTCCAGTGGCTTGTCGCCCTTTTCGAAGAAGTTCACCGGACGGGAGACCTTCTTCGGCTCGCCATCGAGCAGATCCGCCGCGGTGAGCATCTCGACGACGGTTTCCTTCGCGGAGAATACGGTCTTGGCCGCGATCTCAGCGTAGGCGGCCTGGCCGGCTTCGGTGCTGATCCACTCCGGGGTGTCAGCCAGGATGCGGCCGTCTCGGCCAATGATGGCACGGGTCGGAAGCTGCAGTTCGCGCCACCAGGTGACGTCGGTCAAGTCGCCGAAGGTGCAGACCATGGCGATACCCGAACCCTTGTCTGGCTGGGCCAGCGGGTGCGGGTAGACGGTAACCGGTACGCCGAAGATTGGCGAGGTGACGGTCTTGCCGAAGAGGTGCTTGTAGCGCTCGTCTTCGGGGTGGGCTACGAGACCTGCGCAGGCCGCGAGCAGCTCCGGGCGGGTGGTCTCGATGAAGACCTGCTCGCCGCCCTCGGCATTAAATGCGTAGCGGTAGTAGGCGCCGGGCATTTCGCGGTCTTCGAGTTCTGCCTGGGCCACCGCGGTGCGGAAAGTAACATCCCACAGGGTAGGCGCCTCTGCCATGTAGGCATCGCCCTCCGCCAGGTTTTCCAGGAAGGCGCGCTGCGATACGGCGCGGGAATTGTCATCGATGGTGCGGTAGGTCATGCGCCAGTCCACGGACAGGCCTAGGGTGCTGAACAGGTGCTCGAAGACCTTCTCGTCTTCGACCGCCAATTCTTCGCAGAGTTCAATGAAGTTCTTGCGGCTCACCACATCCCAGTCGCGCTGGTTCTTGGCCGGGGACTCCGGCGGGCGGTAGCCCTCGATGTACGGCTTGGTCGGATCGCAGCGAACGCCATAGTAGTTCTGCACGCGACGCTCGGTGGGCAGGCCGTTGTCATCCCAGCCCAGCGGGTAGAACACGTTCTTGCCGCTCATGCGCTGGAAGCGAGCCAACACGTCGGTCTGCGTGTAGGAGAACATGTGTCCTACGTGCAGGGAACCCGAAGCGGTCGGTGGGGGAGTGTCGATGGAGTAAACGGCCTCGCGGGTCGTGTCCTCGTTGAAGTGATAGGTGCCCTCGGTGCGCCACCGGGACGAAAGACGTTCCTCCAAGCCTTCCAAAGCGGGCTTGTCAGGAACGGAAACCGTTGCGGGCGTGTCTGTGCCCAAGTTGTCTTCTGCCATGGCTCCATTCTTCCATGCTTTGCAAGGGAGCAAGGCATTGTGATTCATGGTCTCGGCCACTTGACCAGCAACGCTGTGCACGATGAGCTTGAAGCGCCAGCGCCAATGACGCACCCGTCCCACGAGAATTTGGCTATGACTGGCTCATGCCAGGCAGGGCCGCCGAAGATCACGAAACATGGAAAGGCTTCGCGTAAGACACATTCATCCCCGCACGCCCCGGAGCTGCGAAGTTCTAAGGTTGGGATATGACTACAACGCAAAATACTGAAAACTCCCGCTCGGCCCTCGTCACCGGCGCGTCCAGCGGCATCGGACAGGCAACGGTGCGCGCGCTTCGCGCACAAGGCTGGAAGGTCTTCGCCGTGGCCCGCCGTGCCGAGCGGCTCAACGCCCTCGCCGCAGAGTGCGGCGCGATTGCCTTGGCCGCCGACGTGAGCGTGCAGTCCGAGGTGGACGCACTGGTACTGAGCCTTGCCGAACAAGGCGGTGCGGACACGCTGGTAAATTGCGCAGGCGGCGCTCGCGGCAGCGACTACTGGGCCGAGGCCAAAGACGAAGACTGGGAATTCATGTGGCAGTCGAACGTCATGGGCACCATGCGGCTGACCCGAGCACTGCTGCCGTCGCTGCGGACCACCGGCGGCACAATCCTGAATGTCACCTCCACCGCGGCCTTGGCAAGCTACGAAGGCGGCAGCGGATACAACGCCGCCAAGGCGGCGCAGCGCGCCATGAGCCAGGCGCTGCGCCTGGAGGAAGTCGAAAACGGGATTCGCGTCATCGAGATCCTTCCGGGTCTGGTGCAGACCGAAGAGTTCGCATTACGCCGGCTGGGAAGCAAGGAAGCCGCGGAGAACGTCTACGCCGGGGTCGCCGAACCACTGACCGCCGAAGACGTAGCCGAGGTGATCCGCTACGCAGTCAGCGCGCCGGCGCATGTGAACCTCGACGAAATCGTGATCCGTCCGCAGGCCCAGGCCGCCAACCACAAGCTGATCCGCAAGGGCTAGGACACCGAATATGGGACGAATACACGTACTCGCCGCCTCGCACGGCACCGATAATGAACGCGGCCAGCAGCTGATCCACGAGCTGCGCGCACAGCTCGAAGAGCTGGCACGCGACGCCGGGCTCACCGAGCTGGTGTGGCATGAAGCCTATGTAGATGTCCAGCATCCGCGGCTTCCCGAAGTGCTCGACTCGCTGCCCGCAGATGAACCGGCAGTGGTCTTGCCGCTGCTGGTAGCCGACGGCGTGCATACGACATATGACATCGCCGGCGCGGTAGCAGCAAGAGCCAACAGCACCGCGGCCGCCCCGCTTGGCTCCTTGCCGGATCTTGCCCAAGTCTTGGCGCAACGCGCGCAAGCTCATCTTGATTCACACCCCAGCGTTGTTCTAGCCGCTGCCGGAACCAGGCTTGAAAAAGGCCAGCAACAGGTCCGGAAGCTGGCAGAACGGCTCTCGGACGAACTTGGACGGGAAGTGCAGGTCGCTTACTGCGCGGGCGCCAAGCCGCTGATCCAGGATCTGCTCTCCACCGAAATCCAGCCACCGGTGCTCGTGCTGAGCGCGCTGCTCGCCGATGGTCTATTCCAAACCCGGCTCGCTAGCACGGGTGCCTCGGTGATTACAAGCCCGCTGTTGCCGGACGTCATGATCGCTAAATGTTTCTTCGTAAGACTCCAAGAGGCGCTCAAAGCGGCCGGTTAGCTTTCCTTAGATGACGAAGTGCATCGTGATTGAGTAAAGCGCGTTCATGTGACTACTCGTGGTTGCCAGCCCCCAGGGGCTGGTTTCTACGCTGGCTTACATGACGCAATCAACCGCACCCGTTCGCCCCAAGCGGGCAGCTAAACCTCAAGGCCAATGGAAGGTCGACGGCCACGAGCCGCTGAACCATAACGAGGAACTCAAAGCCGCCGACGACGGCCTGAACGTACGCGAACGTATCGAACAGATCTACGCGCTCAAAGGCTTCGACTCGATAGATCCAGATGACCTGCACGGCCGCTTTCGTTGGTGGGGCCTATACACCCAACGCGCCCAGGGCATTCCCGGCGGGAAGACCGCCACCCTCGAGCCGCACGAACTTGAAGACAAGTACTTCATGCTTCGCGTGCGCATCGACGGCGGGGCGCTGAGCACCGAGCAGCTGCGTGTCATTGCCGGGATCTCCACCGAATTCGCCCGTGACACGGCCGACTTTACTGACCGGCAGAATATTCAGCTGCACTGGGTCGACGTGGTCGATGTGCCCGAAATTTGGCGCCGGCTCGAAGCCGTGGGCCTGAACACCACCGAAGCCTGCGGAGACGTCCCGCGCGTCATCCTGGGCTCACCGGTGGCGGGCATCGCCAAGAATGAGATCATCGACCCCACCCCGGTGATCCAAGAGATCGCCCGACGCTATGTGGGCAACCCGGAATTCTCCAACCTGCCGCGCAAGTACAAGACCGCCATTACCGGTCACCCGAATCAGGATGTTGTCCACGAAATCAACGACTTCGCGCTGATCGGCGTCGTGCACCCGGAACTCGGTGCCGGATATGACCTCTGGGTGGGCGGCGGATTATCTGCCAACCCGCGCCTCGGCGAACGGCTCGGCACCTTCGTCAGCGAAGCGAAGGCGGCCGAAGTATGGGAGGGCGTCACCTCCATCTTCCGCGACTACGGTTTCCGCCGCCTGCGCAACCGGGCCCGCTTGAAGTTCCTGCTCGCCGAATGGGGAACCGAGAAGTTCCGCCAGATCCTCCAAGACGAATACCTCGGCTATGAGCTTCCAGATGGCCCGCCAGCGGCCAAACCGGAAGAATCAGGTGACCACTCCGGGGTCCATGAGCAAAAGGACGGCCGGTTCTATATCGGTCTCACCCCACCGGTGGGCCGGGTCTCGGGAAGCATCCTGAACAAGCTCGCAGACCTCGTCGAAGCAGCCGGATCCACCAGGCTGCGCACCACCCCGCACCAAAAGGTGATCGCCCTGGATATTCCCGCAGATCAGGTGGATGCCTTCACCGCCGCGGTGCAGGAACTGGGGCTGGATCCCTTCCCCGGGCTGATCAAGCGCTCGGCAATCGCCTGCACCGGCATCGAATTCTGCAAGCTGGCCATCGTCGACACCAAGGACACCACCATCGACGCGGTCAAAAAAATCGAATCAAGGCTAGCGGACCACGAGGGAAAGCTTCCCAAGGCGCTGTCCCTGCATGTCAACGGTTGCCCAAACTCCTGCGCCCGCATCCAGACCGCAGACATCGGGCTGAAGGGACAGCTGATTACCAACGCCGAAGGTGAACAGGTCTCCGGATTCCAGGTGCACCTCGGCGGAACGCTAGCCGGCTTCGAGAACGGCGAGGCAGGACTGGGCCGCACCGTGCGCGGGCTGAAGGTCGCCGCCGATGAGCTGCCCGAATATGTGGAACGCGTCGTCAAAAGCTATTCAACCCACGCCGAAGAGAACGAGTCATTCGCCGCCTGGGCACACCGCGCGGAGGAGGAAAAACTGGTATGAGCACCGTACAGCGCAGCGAAGCAGAGCTCCGGCAGATTGCCGCCTTAGGGGCCGAAGAACTCGGCTGGGACGCAACCGCCGGGCAGGTCATCAAATTCGCCGCCAGGCATTTTGAACTACGTGAGGTTGCGGTCGCCTGTTCCATGGCCGATGCGGTACTCCCGCACCTGGTCTCCGAAACGATTCCGGAGGTGGACGTGCTGTTCCTGGAAACCGGGTACCACTTCGCCGAAACCATTGCGACCCGGGACGAGGTCGCCCGAGCCCTGCCGGTACGCATCATCGACGTCCTGCCCGAGCTCACGGTGGCCGAGCAAGACGCCAAATTCGGCAAGGAGCTATTCGCCCGCGATGCAGCGTCCTGCTGCCAGATGCGAAAAATGGATCCGCTGAAGAAGGCACTGAAGGGCTATGGGGCTTGGTTCACCGGGGTGCGCCGCGACGAGGCACCCACCAGGGTGAACACCCCGCTGGTGGCCTTCGACGAAGCCCACGGGTTGGTGAAGTTCAACCCGCTGGCCGCCTGGACCTTCGATGAACTCATCGGCTACGCCACGGAGCACTCGGTTCCGGTGAATATGCTGCTCGCCCACGGGTATCCATCCATTGGCTGCCAACCATGCACCCGGCCGGTGGCCGAAGGCGAAGACCCCCGCGCAGGTCGCTGGGCGGGGCTGGCGAAAACCGAATGCGGCATACACATCTAGTCGAGGAGAGAAGCAAATGACCATTACAGCCAATGCGCCCACCCAAGCGCGGCGCAGCGTCCTTGACGCCTTAGAAGCCGAATCAATTCACATCATCCGCGAGGTGCTTGCCGAATTCGAGAATCCCGGATTGCTGTTCTCCGGAGGAAAAGACTCGGTCGTCGTACTGCACCTGCTGGCCAAGGCCGTATTCCCCGCCCGAGTGCCGATCCCGGTAGTTCATATCGACACCGGCCACAACTTCGGTGAGGTACTCAAATTCCGTGACCAGGTGGTGGCCCGCTACGGACTGAACCTGGTCGTCGGCTCGGTGCAGGACTATATCGACCGCGGTGAATTGACCGAGCTGGCCGATGGCACACGCAACCGGTTGCAGACCCGGGTCCTGCTGGACACCATCGAGGCCAACCGCTTCGACGTCGTCTTCGGCGGGGCCCGCCGCGACGAAGACAAGGCCCGCGCCAAGGAACGGATCTTGTCCCTCCGCGATGAATTCGGGGTGTGGGATCCGCGCAACCAGCGCCCGGAAATCTGGAGCTTGTACAACGGACGGCACGCCCCCGGGGGACATGTGCGCGCCTTCCCGATCTCCAACTGGACCGAACGCGACATCTGGGCCTATATCGAGCAAGAACAAATCGAGCTCCCACCCATCTACTTCGCCCATAAGCGCCAGGTCTTCGAACGCGACGGCATGTGGCGGGCGGTCACCTCCGTCTCGCAGCCGGCCAAGGGAGAGATCGTGAGCATCCGGCAGGTGCGCTACCGCACCGTGGGAGACGCAAGCTGCACCGGCGCGGTGCTCTCCGCGGCGGATACGGTGCCCAAGGTACTGGATGAACTAGCCCTGGCAACCTTGACCGAACGCGGCGCCACCCGTGCAGATGACCGAATTTCCGCTGCGGGAATGGAAGACCGCAAGACCGAAGGGTACTTCTAAAATGACCACCACACTGCTCCGCATCGCCACCGCAGGCTCGGTAGACGACGGAAAGTCAACGCTCGTGGGCCGGCTGCTGCATGACGCCAAAGCCATCCTCGCCGACTCCCTGGACGACATCGCCCGGACCAGCGCCGAACGCGGCTTCGGGGGAGAGACCCCGGCCCTGGACCTGGCGCTGGTCACCGACGGGCTGCGTGCCGAACGGGAACAGGGCATCACCATCGACGTGGCCTACCGGTACTTCTCCACCCAGAACCGCTCCTTCATCCTGGCCGACTGCCCGGGCCACGTGCAGTACACGCGCAATACCGTCACCGGGGCATCCACCGCGGATGCGGCGATCGTGCTGGTCGACGCGCGGCACGGAGTCCTGGAGCAAACCCGCCGCCACCTCGGGGTGCTTGCCTTGCTGCGGGTGCCGCAGCTGGTGGTGGCCGTGAACAAGATGGATCTGGTCGGCTGGGACGAACAACGCTTCAGCGATATCGAAACCGACATTCTGCAGATCGCGGCCGGCCTTGGAATCACGCAGAGCGCGGTCATCCCGGTCTCGGCACTGAACGGCGACAACATCGTCGACGCTTCGTCGCTCAGCGACTGGTATGCCGGCCCCACCCTGCTCGGGCTCCTCGAAAGTCTCGAACCGGGCAGCGGCCAGGGCGCCGGCCGGCTGGATGTCCAGTACGTCATCCGCCCGCAGGGGGCGCTTGCCGCCGGACTGGACGCCGAAGAATACCGAGACTTCCGCGGTTACGCCGGCACCCTGGTCGACGGGGGACTATCGGTCGGCGATTCGGTAGCCATCCTGTCCAACGGCCAGCCGGCCAGCAGCCGGATCAAGGCCATCCGGACCCCGGCCGGCATGGTGGAAACCGCGCTCGCCGGAGCCGCGGTGGTCGTGCAGCTGAGCGAAGAGATCGATATTGCCCGCGGCGACACGATCATCGCGGGGGAGCTCGATGCCGCGGTGCGCGAGATCGAAGCCAATATTTGCGTGCTGGCTCCGGCGAAGCTCACCGCCGGACAGCAGCTGCTCATCAAGCACGGCACGAAGGTGGCCAAGGCGAAGATCCAAAGCCTGGATCACGTGATCAACGTGGCCGACTTCTCGCGCAGCGCGGCCAGCGAGCTGAATCTGAACGACCTGGCTCGCGTGACGGTGCGCAGTTCGGCGGCCTTGGCCGTCTCCGAGTACCAAGACTCACGCACCGCCGGTTCATTCCTGCTGATCGATCCGAGCAGCGGGCAGACCTTGGCAGCGGGAATTATCGAGGCCCAGAATGCAGCCGCCTGAGCACCAATCCTCCGAACGCCAACGCTTCACCTCGCTGGTCGAGCAGCCCAATCACCGGGCGCGTTTTGCCGGGGTTGTGCTCGTTGGAGTGCTGGCGGCATTGGCGCTGACCACGACCGTCGTTCCGCCGCCGAGCACGGAACGAAGTGCGGCGGCCGGCCCAAGCCCGGCAGCGGAGTTGCGCCTGGGGTACTTTGCCAATGTCACCCATGCCCCGGCGCTCATCGCAGATCAGCGCGGCATCTTGGAATCGGCGCTGGAGACGGATTCCACGGCCTTGGAGACGCAAATCTTCAATGCCGGTCCGGCTGCCATCGAAGCGCTTAATAGCGGGGCGCTGGACGCAGCCTATCTGGGGCCGGCTCCTGCGCTGAATAGCTACCTCTCCAGTGGTGGATCCTCGTTGCAGGTCGTCGCCGGGGCAACGAATGGGGGAGCGAGCCTGGTGGTTTCCGAAGATATTGCTTCGGTTGAACAGCTGGCCGGTACCGAGCTTGCCACGCCGCAGTTCGGCGGGACCCAGGATGTGGCCTTGCGGAACTATCTGCAAGAACGCGGGATCCAAGACTCCGTGACCGTGACACCAAGCTCGAATGGCACGGTTCCACAGTTGTTCGCTCGCGAGGCCATCGATGGAGCGTGGCTTCCGGAACCGCATGCCTCGCTGCTTGTCGAGCAATACGGCGCCCACCGGCTGGTGGACGAAGCGACGCTGTGGCCCGATGGCAAGTTCCCCACGACCGTATTAGTGGTCAACCAAGACTTCTTGGAAAAACACCCACAAACGGTCAAGGAACTTGTTGCCGCCAACGCCGAAGCAATCAGCTGGTTGAACACGGCCGAAACCGCCGAACGCTTGGCCGCGGTGCAGGAAGCCTTGACCGGGATCAACGGGAGCAGCCTGCCGGATACGGTCATCGGTGCGGCGCTTGGCGAGGTCGGCTTCGATGAGAATCCGTTGGAAAGTACCTTCCCGACGCTGATGGAACATCTCGAATCCGTAGGCTTGGGCGATTCTGGAGATCTTTCCAAGATCGTAAACGACCAATGGATCGGGACAGACTGATGGGTGTGGAACTCCACGAAGTTTCGCTGAGCTACGAAGGCTCGGATCTGGTGATAGAGAATCTCAGCGCACAGATCGAAGACGGTGAATTCATTGCCATTCTCGGGGCCTCGGGCTGCGGTAAATCTTCGCTGCTGAACCTGATTGCCGGACTGCTCCAGCCCACCTCCGGGTGGCTCGAAGTCCCCAAAGACGGCGCCGCCTTCATGTTCCAAGATGCAAATCTGCTCCCGTGGCTCAGCGCCGCGGAGAACATTTCGCTGGCGTTGAAACTTGGGGGATACCCGGCCGAGCAACGTGACGTGCGAGTTGCGGAACTGCTCCGACTGGTGCAGTTGGGGCAAGCCGGAAAGAAAAAGCCGCATGAACTCTCCGGAGGCATGCGGCAGCGCGTGGCGCTGGCACGGGCCCTCGCCCAGGACCGTCAGGTGCTGTTGATGGACGAACCGTTCGCCGCATTGGATGCGATCACCCGAGACATGCTGCATGAAGAATTGCGGAATCTCTGGCAGCAGACGGGTAAGACGATCATCTTCGTCACCCACAATGTGCGCGAAGCGATTCGGCTCTCCGGCCGGATCCTGGTGCTTTCTTCCCATCCGGGGCGAATCCTGGAGACCCGGCGTATCTCCACCCAGTTAAGAAACGACCCCGCCCAGTCGGCCGCCCTCGCCGACGAGCTCACAACAATCCTCAGGAAGGAGCAGCGAAAGCATGAGCACTTTGACTCAGCGAGCTAGCCGGCCTGCGGCCAAAGCCGCACGCCAGGGCAGGGCGAAGAAAACATTGGATGCGTTCA